>DAOVOU010000048.1 GCA_030629475.1 Desulfobacterales bacterium
CTGTGCACCCCACTATTACAGGATTTTGAGGGAGCGGGCCCGTGAGGAAGGAAAGACCGTCACATTCAAGACCCACGGGCTGGATGCCGTAACCCGCGGTTGTCTGGGCGGAACCAGTTTTTCTTTTATATCTAACACCGGCATCGTTCAGCCGTGTGGCTTTCTGGACCTCAACTGTGGCAGCGTAAAGAAGACACCCTTCGGGGCTATCTGGAACGAATCAGAAATATTCAAGACCCTCAGAAACTACAACAACCTGAAAGGCAAATGCGGCAGATGCGAGTATCGGAAGGTATGCGGAGGGTGTCGTGCCCGGGCCTATGAGGCTACAGGCGACTATCTTGCCGAAGAACCTCTATGTCTCTACCAGCCGAGAGGGACCTGACCTTGCCTGTGCTCCTGCCTGTGGTGCTTGACGAAGTCCAGCTTTTATAGTATTTTTGAATAACAAGTCTTTGGAACAAGGAGAAAGGCCATGCGCGTCCGGTCCTTAATGATCAAAGATCCCATTACCATTTCAGATCGCACCTCAGTCCAGGAAGCGATTCACCTAATGCAAGCCAACTCCATCCGTCACCTTCCTGTGGTAGACGGATACAAGAAGCTTTCAGGATGGGTCACCCTGTCAGACATGAAGCAGGGTCTTCTTCCTGCCATAGTCACCGGACTGTCGGTGGTAGACCTCATGATAAAGAACCCAATAACCATG
Organism: Desulfobacterales bacterium; assembly: GCA_030629475.1. GTDB lineage: Bacteria > Desulfobacterota > Desulfobacteria > Desulfobacterales. Next base: position 710 of record DAOVOU010000048.1, read on the forward strand.
CACCCCGATGCTGATGTTGAGACGGCTGCCCGGATTATTTATGAAAAGAAGATTGGTGGCATACCTGTTGTGGACGACGACGATAAAGTGGTGGGCATTATTACGGTCACGGACATCCTGAACGCTTTTATCAACATTATGGGGCTTTTTACGCATGGCATCCGGCTTGATGTGAATGTGGGTGAGAAACCGGACGGATTTGAAAAGGTCTCCCGTGTTATTCACGATCAAGGAGGCGAAGTGATCAGTGTTGGGATTGCCGCTCACAGAACCGATAAGAAAATCCATTATTTTCGCCTGAAACAGTGCCCGGTGGAGCCAATTGTCAAGGCCCTTCAGGATAATGGGTATGAGGTGGTTTCATTTGCAGGGTAGCAGGGCATCCACATCTGCTTCACTCCCACTGAAGGGACCAACGCCTTCCAGCTTCAAGGCGGCCATAGCAGCCGCAAACCTTCCAGACATCTCCGGGGCAGCACCTTTCAATCTCTGATACAGATACCCGGCCATATAGGTATCACCGCACCCGGTTGGATCTTCTACCTTTCTCGGACTGCAACACGGAATCCTGTGTAAGGCCTGTTCAGCATAGACAAGTGACCCTCGGCTGCCCATGGTTATGATCACTTCCTTTGGACCAAGGGAGGCAAGTGCTGATGCTGCTCTGTCCACAATCTTCTGTCCCGAAAGGATTAATACCTCTCTTTCATCTGCCTTTAGAATATCCACAAAGGCAAGCCCTTTTTTCTTTTCCGGCCAATCCTCCTCACTGACCGGTCCCACACGCGCCGGTCTTAGCATCCCCTGGACATCCAGCGAGACGATTCGTGCCCTGGTAGTTAGTTGTTTCAGGAGTCGGATGGGTATATCCTGGTTGGTCAAAGGACCGACATGGAATGAGGTCGCTGTAATCCCCTCCACGTCTTCTGGTGAGAACGGGGTCCCCACCGATCTGATTCGCTGAGTCCTATCATCCAATTCTTGCATACTATACACATTTTCAAAGACCGATGAAGCGCCGCCCTCTTTACAAAAGACCTCAATTTTCTCGCCTTTCAGGTCACGGAGCAGAGGGGCCACGTCCCCTTTCGCCATTTTGGTCACAACGGCCACCTTCAGACCAAGTCTCCTTAAGGCCATGGATGTATAATATGCAGTACCGCCGGGGTTTACCCTTGTTGTCCGTCCTACCCTTATGATGTCTCTCGTAATGTGACCGATAACGCAGACGTCAAAAGGAGTTGGGGATGCGTACATTTCCATCAATGCAACCAAATGCTCCTCTGTCGGGTCAGTTTTCCGGAACCTATCTACCAGGATTCCTTGACCAAAGTGAAATAGAAGGTTGCCCCCTTCCCCTTTTCAGACTTCACCCAGACCCTCCCACCGTGGTTATTCACAATCCTTTCAACGATTGGGAGGCCTAAACCTGTTCCTTCTTCATCATCTATCTCTCTCAACCGATGGAACATCTCAAATATTTTTCGGTGATATTTCGGATCAATCCCGATGCCATTGTCCTTGAGATGAAACTTATGGAAGTCTCCACTGTCTTCGTATCCGATCTCGATCTTAGGATTCTTGGTACCGCGCGTAAACTTGATGGCATTCACAAGCAGGTTCTCAAAAACCTGATAGATCCTTTCTCCATCACAGTAGATCGTGGGAAGGTTGTCCCCCACAACAAGCTCTATTCCGTTTTCCTTCAGTCTGTGTTGGAGGGCAGAGACCACATTTTTTACTATCTCAACAGAGGGAACATCCCCAAAAGTAGAGACAACCCGGCCGATGCTTGACAATGCCAGAAGATCAGAGACCAATACCTCCATCCGCCGAGCACTGGTCTTGATCTGCTCAAGGTACCTCCGGCCCCTCTCCCCCAGTTTTTCTTCATAGTTCTTGAACAGGCGAGAAGAGAATCCCTGGATGGAAATAATGGGAGTTTTCAGGTCATGGGAGACAACATGGACAAAGTTCTTAAGCTCCTCATTTATCTTTCGGAGTTCTTCCTGTGCCCGCCTCCGCTCGGTGATATCCACGACGTTACCTAATATGGCAGGCCTTCCCTTGTACTCTATGAGGGTGTTTCTTCTTCTAATCCATATGGTTTCACCGTTTCTTGTCAGGCCTCTGGCCTCGTATTCCGATGGCGCATCTCCCCCCTTCAGCCTCTTTGCCCTGGTCTGGCTAGTCAGGGGCCTGTCCTCAGGATGGACCAGCTTCCAGCTCTGGATGCCTACCAACTCCTGCATTGGGTATTTATAAATCTCAGCAAGTGTGTTGTTGGCAAATACGATCTTCTCGTTCTGGTCCACATAGATGCCGGTCAGAGAGTTTTCGACCAGAGTACTGTACTTTTTTTCGCTCTCCCTCAGCGCTTCTTCTGCCCGCTTGCGCTGAAGGGTTTCCTTTTCCAAGCCCTTGACCCTTTTTTCCAATTCTTCGTAAGTTGGTTTTTGCGCCATTAGAAAACCCCTCCAATTGTCCCTATCCGGTTTCCGGGCCTCTTGAAAAGTGACTTCTCACAAAGTCCGGGTATTTGTTGATGAGTCAGCCAAAGATATTCACAATGTATCTCAAAGAAAGAAACAAAACAACCAGGGCGAGTATCAGTTTTATGGCCTTGGCAGACATATACTTTTGTACCCTTGCACCACAATACATGCCCAGAAAACCCCCAGCACCGAAAAGAGCCCCCAGCGTCCAGTCAGGGGCGATTGCCAATCCAGTGTGAGCATAAATGGGAGCTATCATGGTGTAGAAAACCACCCCCGCAATTGACGTCAAGAAGGTCCCGAGCAGTGCAGCGCCTGCTATGGTATAAACCGGAAGGCCGAAAATCGCTACCTGATTCTAGACCTTTTCTCATCAGGGTAGACCTTTCCTTGAATCTCTCCTCAAGTACCTTGGTTTTCATCTTTTTTGCGGTTGCCTTTTCTGTCAAATCGTAGAGGAGCCTGATACCACGCCATTCTCCCTTCTTTGATGTATCTGTAAACGCCACTTGGGATAGCAACAATATTGTAAACCAGATTTGTAGGACTAACCGAAGGGCTGGTAAACCCAAGCACGCTGACTTGAAAAGGGAGTAGCAGAAAGGCTCCTGACACACCACCCATTGAGGTAAAAAAGGAGACCACAAAGGCAACAATGAACGGGATTAGGGGAAAGACATCAACCCCTGAGGTCGGGAAGTGCATAAGTCACCACCTATTTCTGTCGTCCCTACAGGACTTTTGTATTTGTGTTCAACTCATCCCGGCTCAGATGTCCCTAACGGGACAAATAACGGCATCCTTCATTTTCGCCACAAAGTAGTTTATACCTATTAACTAACCAGTGTTCAGGTTTCAGTGTTCAGGTTTCAGGTCTTGCTTTTTCAGTTTCTGACACCTGACACCTGGTGCCTGGTTTCAGTGTTCAGGCCCTGCCCCGGTAATTTGCTGGGCCGGGGTTTCAGATCTTGCGTTTCTCGCTCTTGACACCTGACACCTGACACCTGACACCAAAAAGTACGAACAAAAGAATTTATCTCTTGGCGCCCGCATTCTTGAAAAGTGTAAACCGAGGAATGAAGGATGCCTAAAATATTATGTTAAGCCTTACCTTGACGTTGTCCCGGGGGTCTGGCTGGGGGTGTTGACTTCATACCTCCTGAAATGGTAAACGAAAACCGGAATGAACAATTTCCAAAAGCTTGCCTTAGATGATACCTTCCGATTTTCTTGCCACCCGGGCATCGAGTGTTTCAATCGCTGCTGCTGGGACCTGAATCAATGCTTGACCCCGTACGATATCCTCCGCCTGAAAAATGGGTTGAAGCTCTCCTCCGGAGAGTTCCTGAAACGCTACACCACGCATCACATAGGCCCAGGGTCTGGTCTACCGGTAGTCACCCTCGGGCCTGCCCGCCAGTGCCGTGTACGCCGGCATTGTAGTTCCCCTGCGAGCGAGGCGTCCTGCCCGCCATTGCCAGAGGTGCCGGCACATAAGCTGAATGCTGTCTCAGGCGTCGGCAGGCGGGTGGCAGGCGGGATGCTGGAGCATGAAAACCTGAGTTGTCCGTTTGTGAGCAAAGCGGGCTGTATGGTCTACCCGGATAGACCAGGCTCTTGCCGCATCTATCCCCTCGCCCGGATAATACAAAGAAAGCCAAATCAGCACACCTACGAGGAATTCCACATCGTGATCAAGGAGCCGCACTGTCTCGGTTTTAACGAATCAAAGGAATGGACGGTCAGGGAGTGGAAACAAAGCCAGGAAGTTAGCCTCTATAATGAGATGAATGACTTGCTAATGGACATCATATCCCTAAAAAACAGAAGTGGCAGAAAAAGACTGAGTCACAAAGAAAACGAATTGTTCTATTTGGCCTGTTACGACCTTGACAGATTCAGAGACCTTGTCTTTGAAAAAAGGCTTTGGGAGGCCCATCCTGTTGAAGAGGAAGTCATTAAAGGCATGGAAAAAGATGACGTCGCATTAATGCGGTTTGGTATTGAATGGATCAAGGGCAGGCTGTTTGGAGACATAAGAGACATAAAAGATAATCACGAAAGCACGAAAAGACGAAAGCACGAAAGAAACAAAGATTGAACGGGGAAAATGACAAATTGCAAAGCCCAAACCTGCCCGCCATTGCCATCCGTGCTGGCATTTTCGCTGTATGCTGTGCGTGGCGATGGCAGGCGGGGTTCAAAGGAATACGACGTGCCAAAGTTCAAGGGGAAGAAAGCTTGGTATTTTGTCATTGGCATTTGATTTGTCACTTGAACTTCGGGACTTGATTTCGTGTTTTCGTACTTTCGTGTTTTCGTGATTATCTTTGTGGAGGTCATGGGTGGAACTCAAGGGAAAAGTGGCACTGGTACTGGGCGCTATCAAGGGGATTGGGAAAGGGATCGGGCTTGCCCTGGCCAGAGAAGGGGTCAAGGTGGCGCTGAACTATTACGACTGGGAGGAATCTCTGGGGCAGATGAAGCAAGATTTTGAAGAGGTGGGCGCGGACTATCTTGTTGTCAGGACAAACCTGCTTGATACAGACAAGATCTCCTCCCTTGTTGACAAGGTCATAACCCGGTTCGGTCGTCTTGACATCCTGATCAACAACATAGAGCGGGGGGGATGGCCGGTGGTGCACGGAGCTTATGTTCGTGAACAATGGGACCTGGAAATGGCCACAACGCTCCGGGCAAAATGGTGGGTTTACAGTTCGGCCCTTCCCCATCTTAAGGCCTCCGGGGATGGCGTGGTGGTTAATATATCATCCATTGCAGGATTCATTGGCAGAACAGGCCCGGCAGGACGGGTCTTTAACGACGGATATGCAGCAGCAAATAGAGCGGTGTCATCATTTACCGAGACGTGGGCACGAGAAGCTGCACCAGAAGTCAGGGTCAACGAAGTCATGCTCGGATTCTTTGAGACTCGCCATGGCCCTCAAACCCGGGGGTGGGGTCTGCTGACCGAAGTACAGCGCAACGAAATCATAGACCATACCCTGCTTCAACGAATCGGCACGATTGAAGATGTGATAAAAGCGGTACTCTTTGTGATTCGGGATGCACCCTTCATGACGGGCAGTATACTCCGGCTCGACGGCGGTTATCTTCTGGGCGGAGAATATTCAGAGCCCATGCCAACACCGGTTGAGCCGGTTTAGCCCGTTTGGCCGGTTGAGCCGGTTGAGCCCGTTTAGGTGCTCTCGGTGGCGGGTTACTTAGTTTCCATCCATTAAAAAGGTGGACTTTGCGGTATTTCCTTTGATTCCCCCCTTTTCAAAGGGGGGTTAGGGGGGATTTTGATGGTTCCCCTAACTAGTGGATGCGCCCGACTCAACGGGCTCAACGGGCCAAACCGACCAAACGGACCCATGCTACTCAAATGCAAGGACATAACCTTCAAATACCCCAACACCGATACCTACGTCTTCAAGGATCTAACCTGTCGGGTATGCGGTCCTGGATTCCATGCCTTGTTCGGGCCTTCGGGTGTGGGGAAGACGACCCTTGCGAAGATGATGGCAAGGGAAATCAAGGGGTTTTCAGGTGAAATCACGGCTGAACAAATGAACAATATCCTTTATTCCTATAACCTGGAAAGACTTCCCGGATGGTACAGCGTAGGAAACCACCTGGCGGAAGTGGCACCAAATTCCAACAAAAATAGAATCGACGATCTGGTCAGGTCTTTTGGCCTACAGGCATGTTTGGGCTCCGGATTTGCCCGGCTTTCCCTGGGACAGCAGAACCGCATCAATTTGACCCGTTACCTGCTGCAAGATTTCGATCTCCTGATCATGGACGAAAGTCTCGCCAATGTGGATGAAGTGACCAGACAGCAGATCATATTGAAGATTAAAGAGATGTTTCCCGGAAAGTGCTTTCTGTATATATCCCACAATGTGTTAGAGGTCTCTAAGTTCTGCACGCAGATCCTTGTTCTTCGCGGCCCGCACAAAACTCCTCAAGTCGTGTCCATCCCAGGTCAGGACATTACAGGAAGACAAGCCTTGAAAAAGAAAGACCTTGAGCTAACCATGCTGGAGATCATGCATGCTTCATAGGCGCATCTACCAATTCGTGATCGTCTATTTTCTAGGCCTGACCTTTTTGTTCCTGATAAAATATGTCCTGAACCTTTCCGATTATGTCATCCCCAGCCCCCAGGAGATATGGCGCACCATCCACCGTGTTTTTGCCAGATACCTTTTCGATGTGATGGATACACTTTCCGTTGCCATCATCGGCCATATCCTGTCCATCTGCCTGGCAACCATTGTCGGGATCATAGGCCGGCTGACCACATGGGTGGGATCATTTATCAAGGTGGCTGCTTACAACATTCAGGCATATCCCATCGTGGCGGTTGCACCCATCATTTTTATCCTTCTGGGGGATGGGCTCTCCTCCAGGCTCTTGATCGCCGCCATGATCTGTTATTTTCCCTTGCTGCTCTCTTTCATCGGCATCCTGTCCGAACCCGTAGGCCACATTGAACATTTTTACGAAGTCACCAAGAGAATGAGTTGGCACTTGCAGGTAAAGATCCGTGCCTTTGAAAACATGAACAAACTCACCACGGTGATCGTAGGAAGTGCCACACTTGCCATCGTTGGCACCATCGTGGCCGAGTTTATTGCTGCCAGCGCCGGCATCGGATACAGCATACGCATAGCCCTTTACCAGAGCGATCTTGCAAAAATCCTGATCGCTCTTTTTCTGATAGGGATATTCACCTCACTCTATCTGACCTGCTTGGAATGGTTAGGATACTTGACCCGGAAGAGATGGGAGATATAGGATTTTCGATTGCGGATTGCGGATTGCGGATTTAACAAAAACCACACTGACAATTGTATCCTATTGTCCGTCATTCCCGCGAAGGCAGGAATCCAGAAAATTTGTCTACCAGAGCATTCACCGCAATTTATTGAAGAAGATACTCACAATGGTCTAACCCATTAATAAATCAATACATTCTCAGAAATGCGGTACTGTTCCGCTAATACTTTGATAACAAAATCCCCCTAAATCCCCCTTTAAAAAAGGGAGACTTTCAAAAATTCCCAGAGGGCCATTTGCATACAACTCAATTCCCCCCTTTTGTAAAGGGGGGTAGGGGGGATTTTAACATGAGCAATTATGGATAACACACGTCCAACAGAGGTAAAATGGTACCTTTCCCGAAATCAAAGTATTAGCGGAAGAGCATGGGAAATGCACCGATTAGAAAAATTTCAAATATTTTTGGCCAAGATTTTGGTGCGCAAGAAAATTCTGTGGCTTTGTCTTATAGCTGCGTCTATCTTAGCAGCGTTTTCCTCTGGCGGTTGTGGCAAGAAGGCTGACAAGGGCCTGGAAGAGGTGACTTATCGGCTGAAGTGGCTTTTTAACATCAGTGTGGTTGGTGATCTTTATACGGACGTGCATGGAATCTTTGCCGAGCAGGGACTTCGAGTAACTATCAAAGAAGGCGGCCCGGAGCGCGACGCGATCAAGGAGTTAGAGCTTGACCACGCCCAGTTTGGTGTGGCGTCAGCCGATCAAGTCATCCGGGCTGTGTCCAAGGGCGCTCCCGTGGTGGTCATTGCCCAGCTTTTTCAGGCCAACCCCCTTCAATGGATCTACAGGCCAGAGAAAACCCGCATGGAGGGACCTGAGGACTTGAAAGGAAAGACGATTGGCATAACCTATGGTGGCAATGATGAAACCATCATGCGGGCCCTCCTGTCAAAATACAAGATCATGAACAACGAGATAAGATTCTTTAGTGTCCGCTATGACTACACCCCTTTTTACCAGGGTGAAGTCGATCTTTGGCCCATTTACCAGAATGCCGAAGGGGTCGTCATTGGTGAAAAACTCCGCAAGGCAGGGGAAAAGGTCAGCTTTTTCAACCCTGATAAGTTCGGTATCCCCTTTGTCTCCAACTCGGTCATCACGACAGAGCGCATGTTGAAAGAACGCCCGGGGACAATTCGAGACTTCATCAGTGCCCTGCTCCAGGGCTGGCGAGAGGCCCTTAATCCGGCAAACAAGGAAAAGGCTGTAGCCACTGTTCACCGGTTTGACAGGGATACGCCGATTAAGATCATAAGGAAACAGCTTGCAGCCACAAGGATGCTGATGAAACCGTCACCGGCGACTGCAATAGGAAGGATTGATGTTGAGGCCTGGAAACAGACCGAGAGGATCATGCTGGAGCAAAAGCTGATTCCCGGCCCTGTGTCGGTAGAGAGGATTTTGAGGCCTTATTCAGGCTTCGTGAATCGGATGCCCGATGCCCGATCCCCGATGGCAAATGGCGGATACCAATTAGCGGTCGGCATAAAGTCGACCCTACATCCACGTAGGGGCGGCCCGCCCTGGCGCGACAGAAGATAGAGAATGCCCCGGAGAGAAAAACCCGGTCTGGGCCAGGGGTTTATCCCGCCC
>DAOVOU010000331.1 GCA_030629475.1 Desulfobacterales bacterium
CAATCTTCTGTCGCGCCAGGGCGGGCCGGGTTTTTCTCTGCGGGGCATTCTCCGGCTTCTGTCGCGCCAGGGCGGGCTGTCGCGCCCCTGGCCCAGACCGGGTTTCTTCCCCTGAGCATCGTCCAACTTCTGTCGCACCAGGGCGGGCAGGGCGGGCCGGGTTTGCCTCGGTAAGAGATTGTTCGAGTGGTGTCGCGCTCTCCGAGGCGTAGGTTCTACGAGCCGGAGGCCAGGGCGGGCCGTAAGGATTTTATCTCAAGAAAGTGTAAACTATTTTTTGCCTTGTGTGAAGGATGCTATTTGTTTTATTCAATCGTCAATTATCAATCGTCAATCATCAATCCAAGAATTCACGCCTCATCGATCTGGGTAACTTTCACTCCGGCAGCCTTCAACATCTCTTGTGCCATGGGGTCTGCATAGCCTTCCTGATATATGATCTCTCGAATCCCAGCATTGATAAGCATCTTAGAACAGATGGAACAGGGGAGGTTCGTGCAATAGAGCGTGGCCCCTTTGATAGAGACCCCGTGATAGGCAGCTTGAATAATGACATTTTGTTCGGCATGAAGGCCCCGACACAGTTCATGTCGCTCACCAGAAGCCACCCCCAGTTCCTCACGCAAACACCCAATATCGAGGCAATGAGGGAGTCCTGTGGGTGCTCCGTTATAGCCAGTTGCCAGAATTCGTTTGTCTTTTACGACAATGGCCCCTACATGGCGACGGCGGCACGTAGAGCGCTTTGCCACCAGGGAGGTGATATCCATGAAATATTCTTTCCAGGAAGGACGGCTCATACGAAGGGGCTCATCCTTCGTCCATTTTCTCTATGCGGCGTTGATGACGTCCCCCTTCAAAGGGGGTCTCAAGCCAGGTATCTACCAACTCCAGGGCCAGGGTGTCACCGATCAGTCGGCCGCCCATGGCCAGGATATTGGAGTCGTTGTGGCGCCTGCTCATAATGGCTGAAAAAAGATCGTTGGCCAGCGCGGCACGCACGCCAGGAAAGCGGTTGGCAACCATAGACATTCCAAGTCCAGTTCCACAGATTAAGATGCCGCGATCAACAGTACCGTCTGACACCTTTTGGGCCACCTTTTTCCCAAAGTCGGTATAATCCACAGATTCGTCACTGTAAGTCCCAACGTCTTCAACTTGAACAGCCCGCTTCTGGAGATAGGCTTTCACCTTTTCCTTCATTGGATAACCCGCATGATCTGACCCGATGATAATCTTCATCTCAGGAATGTTCTTTTATATAGTTAATGGAATCTCGAACCGTTTGGAGTTTTTCTGCCTCTTCATCAGTGATCTCGATGTCAAACGCTTCTTCCATGGCCATGATCAATTCAACCAGATCAAGTGAGTCTGCACCGAGGTCATCTACAAAAGATGCCTCCGGTACGACCTCATCCGGTTCGACACTCAGCTTTTCGGCGACGATTTTCTTTATTTTTTCTTCAACTGACACGTGCTGTCACCTCCTTTGTTGTAAAGTTAGGGGCTCGCCACAATTGGCCTGCCCTGGCGCACACCTCAATATACAAGCACGTAGCCTGTTAGCCAGGTCTGGGCCAGGGAGTATTGGAGCAATGGAGTACTGGAGTGATGATAAAAGTGAGCTAAAGTGAGCTAAAGTGAACTAAAGTGAGCTAAAGTGCCTAAAGTTGCTGAATGATTTTTCTATTATTCCATAATCTTAGTTCATCTTAGACACTTTTTTGCTACCCATTACTCCAGTACTCCAACACTCCATTGCTCCATGCCCTACATATACATGCCTCCGTTAACGTGGATAACCTGGCCTGTAATATAAGAAGCCTTTTCCGATGCAAGGAAATGAACCACCTCAGCCACGTCCTGGGGTTGACCGAATCGCTTGAGGGGAATCTGGGCCAGCATGGTCTCCTTGACCTTTTCAGGAAGACCGGCCGTCATAGGCGTGTCGATAAATCCCGGCGCCACGGCATTCACTGTAATTCCCCTGGGAGCCAGCTCCCTTGCTGCTGTCTTAGTCAGACCGATCAGACCTGCCTTGGATGCCACGTAATTGGCCTGTCCTGGGTTTCCCATCATGCCGACCACTGAGGCCATATTGATGATGCGCCCAGCACGCTGCTTCATCATGGTCTTGGCAACAGTCTGTATGCAAAGAAAGGCCCCTTTGAGATTGATGGCCAGAACGCGATCCCAGTCCTCTTCCTTCATGCGGACCAAAAGCCCGTCTATGGTTATGCCCGCGTTGTTTACCAGCACGTCCACGCGGCCGCATTCCTCTACAATCTTCTTGAAGAAGTCTTGGACGTCTTGCTGTGAAGCCACGTTTACACGGGCTCCCCATGCACTCCCTCCGGCATCCTCAATGAGCTTTACGGTTTCTTCAGCATCTCGGCTATCGCTGCCGGAGTAATTGAAATATACTCTGGTGCCGGCATCAGCCATGCGCAGCCCGATGGTACGGCCGATACCCCTTGACCCCCCGGTGACTACCACCACACGCTTGGTATCCATATTCATAAGCTTGCCTATAAGCAAAAGTGTGAAGTGCCTAAAGTGATCTAAAGTGCCTAAAGTTGAGGTATTCTGTCACTTTTATGCTCTTTTGCCAAGAGAGGTAAATGCTGTAGGCAATACAATCCACTCGTCATATAAGGATAAAAGTCCATACGGGTGCATTTTGCGACTTCTAGTGGCTTCATCAGAATTGACTGTGACGTTAGCCTGAAAACCCTGGGAATATACTTGATTTTTCTTTGAGATATTTTATACTATGTGAAATTCCAAAAAAGGAGGTGATGACCAGGACTCATAGATATCTTTAAAGTAACATAATCAGGCAAAAACCCTAAAAAAGGAGGATTTACCATGGCCAACAAAAGCGAGAAATCTGGTTTCGAGTTTGTAAAGAACTGGGGTGCAGGATTAACCAATTGGACTGAAAAGTGGATTCCTGACTCCCTTGTAATCGTTTGGATCCTGACTATCATTGCCTACGTCATGGCCCTAATCTGGGGCTTCGGGAATGAGGTCAGCTTTGGAGATCGTCTTTACGGGGGCATCGAAGCCTGGGGCAAGGGATTCTGGGTATACCTCCGCTTTGCCATGCAGATGTGCTTGATCATGATGACCGGCTATATCCTAGCCCTCTCGCCGCCGGTGCGCCGTCTG
>DAOVOU010000209.1 GCA_030629475.1 Desulfobacterales bacterium
GCCGGGCGTGTCGATGATGTTGATCCGATACCCGTCATACGCAAAGGACCCGTTCTTCGAGGATATGGTGATGCCCCGCTCCCGCTCCAGATCCATTGAATCCATTAGTCGCTCATCAACCTGCTCGTTGTCGCGAAACATACCGCTTTGCTTGAACAGTTGGTCTACAAGGGTGGTTTTTCCATGATCGACATGGGCGATGATGGCGACGTTTCGAATCTTGTCTTGCTCGATGTTGTTCTGTGTCATAGAATTTAGTTCGCTTCGCTTACAATTGGTCGAGTGCCCGCCCTGCCCGCCCTGGCGCGACAGCCTTGGACGGATGTGTCATCCCTGTCACCCCGGTCTGGGCCAGGGGCGCGACATGCCTGAATCAAGCTGTAATCCCTGCAAACCAGGTCTGGGCCAGGGGTTGAGTGGTTGATTAGTTGAGTGCCCGTTCACAGTCTCTTTTGCTATTACTTGAAGCGGCCCATGCTCAATAGGAAGCCGGAGTATTGGAGTGATGGAGTGTTGCTAAAAGACATGAAGTCCCGGAGGTTCTTATCCGTTTTGATCTTCCATCACTCCAATACTCCAGTACTCCATGTGGATGACACAAATAAACCGCCACTAAAAGGCTTATCATTTCAGAAGGTTGTAGAAATTTCGAGAGGTACTAGGGCATCACCCCGGCTGGGCCGATTATGTGCCGTAGCTTTCTTGGGGATTTCTGAACGCAGGAAAGTTAGTGCTCGATGAAACGCTGCGGCGGCGGGCATGGAACATCGATAGTGACCTGCAAACCAAGACCCTATTTTTAAAAATTTTATAATAATGCATTAACCTGAACTTGACAAGTAAAATCGTGCAGCCGTGAAAAAAGGTATTCATATGCCCCTTGAAAAAAAACCGACACTGTGAAAAAGTTCCGCGTTGAAGTTGGCAATCCTTCAGCTTTTTTGTTAAACTCTCCATGCCTTAGGAGGAATATGAACGAAAAGCACATCAGCACAATCGCCATGGAACTCGCCCTTGAGCTTCGTCAGGTTCTGGCCACGGCGCAGCTCTTGGAAGAAGGCGCCACAGTCCCCTTCATTGCCCGCTACAGGAAGGAAGCGACCGGCTCTCTAGACGAGGTAGCCATAACAACCATTCGCAATCGGCTCTCCCAGATAGAAGAATTGGACAAACGCCGTCAAAGCATATTGAAGTCCCTGGAGGAAAGGGAGCTGATAACCGACGAGCTGAAAGAAAAGATTGTGGCCGCCGAAACGCTCACCGCCTTAGAGGATATCTATCTCCCGTATCGGCCCAAGCGACGCACGCGGGCAACCATGGCCCGGGAGAAAGGACTCGAGCCTTTGGCCAAGGTGCTCTTTGAGCAAGAGGAGACCACGGATCGGCTAACGGAGGCTCGCCCCTTTGTCGACCCGGAAAAAGGCGTTGAGTCGGTTGAGGACGCCCTTAGCGGCGCTCGAGACATCATCGCGGAGTGGGTGAACGAAAACGCAGAGGCCCGTGAAAAAGTGCGGGCACTTTATGCGCAAAAAGGAGTCTTCAAGACAAAGGTGATTTTTGGCAGGGAAGCCGACGGCGGCAAGTACCGAGACTATTTTGACTGGGATGAGCCGGTGGCCACGGCGCCCTCCCACAGGATCCTTGCCATGCTCCGCGGAGAAACGGAGGTGATCCTGGGCCTCCGGGTCTTGCCCCCCGAAGACAAAGCATTGGCATTGCTTGAGACATTATTTGTCAAGGGCAACGGCGCCGCCTCTGAGCAGGTCAAAGCAGCTGTGCACGATAGTTTCAACCGGCTGCTCTCACATGCCATGGAAACACAGATACGACTATCTGCTAAAAAACGGGCTGATACAGAAGCCATCAAGATCTTTGCCGACAATCTCCGTGAGCTTCTGCTTGCCCCGCCCCTTGGTCAGAAAAATGTGTTGGCTATAGATCCGGGCATCCGAACGGGCTGTAAGGTCGTGTGTCTGGATCGTCAAGGCAACCTGCTCCGTACCGACACCATCTATCCCTTTGGATCAGAAAAGAGCAGATCCGCTGCTGCGACAACGTTGGCGGCACTGTGCAAGACCTGCGAAGTGGAAGCCATCGCCGTTGGGAACGGTACTGCCGGCCGGGAAACGGAATCCTTTGTGAAGGGCCTCCGGGGCCTCGCATTGCCCCATGATATCCCGGTGATCATGGTCAACGAAAGCGGCGCATCTATCTATTCGGCCTCAGATGTTGCCAGGGAAGAGTTCTCCAACCTGGATCTGACCTTCCGCGGAGCCGTTTCCATTGGAAGGCGGCTCATGGATCCCCTGGCGGAACTGGTGAAGATAGACCCAAAGTCCATCGGCGTGGGACAATATCAGCACGACGTAAATCAACAGGCCCTAAAAAGAAGCCTGGATGATATCGTCGTGAGTTGTGTGAATGCCGTTGGCGTAGAGGTCAATACAGCCAGTGAACAGCTCCTGACGTACATTTCCGGTCTCGGTCCACAACTGGCAAGAAAGATGATCGACTATCGAAACGACCACGGCCCCTTCTCCTCAAGAAAGGAACTCAAGGATGTGCCCCGTCTTGGCCCAAAGGCATTTCAACAGGCCGCAGGATTTCTTCGTATCAGAAACGGCAAAAACCCTCTTGACGCCAGCGCAGTCCATCCCGAATCCTATCCTATCGTGGACGCCATGGCCAAAGACCTGGGGTGTTCCGTGCAGGATTTGCTTGAGGACGAAACACGCCGGGGACAAATAGATCTTTCCAAATATGTGACAGACAAGGCGGGAATGCCCACCCTTAAGGATATCCTTGCCGAGCTTGCCAGACCAGGCCGTGATCCACGTAAGGAGTTTGAAGACTTCGCTTTTGCAAAAGGGGTACACAAGATCGAAGATCTGCGTCCAGGCATGAGGCTTCCGGGAATAGTAACGAACGTCACTGCCTTTGGAGCGTTCGTGGACATCGGCGTTCACCAGGATGGGTTGGTTCACATAAGTCAAATGGCAAATCACTTTGTCAGGGATCCACACCGGGAGGTCAAGGTTCGGCAACAGGTCATGGCAACAGTCATAGACGTTGATCTGGAAAGGAGGCGAATTTCTCTGTCCATGAGAGAAGGTGCCTGGAAGCCTGATAAAGGCGCTGAAAAGACATCAAAAACAGAGAAACGGAAAAGGGCCGGCCAACGGCAGCAGAAAAGAAGGGAACTCTCTCCCACCAATCCTTTTGTAAAGGTTTTCAAGGATTACTGAAACCATCCGCATCATGCCGCCAGACTTAGGCGCGTTTCCACGGGAGGATATAGAGGAACTTTGGGAACGTTGTTGACTATGTTGAATAAGTCTGATGCACGATTTTCAAGGAAGTGTCTATGGGTGGTAGATTTGGAAAATATGGCGATGTCAAGCGCAAGGCGAAGCTCCGGAAAAGTCGTCTCAGGCCACCTGACCGTCTGCGACGGGAAAGGGACAAAGGCTTGAAGGGATCTCGAAAAAGCAAGATGGAACGCGGCGGGTAGCGAGGGGAAACAAGTTGCGCGTGTCGCCAACCTCTACACGGCGAAAGATGGCAGATACTATGAGGAAGAAGATTTCACTCATTGCGCAGAAAATTGGAGAAGCGGGCAAAAACGTTCTCTTTACTGGCGCTGGGATATCCACTGAAAGCGGGATTCCTGACTACCGTAGTAAAGGGGGCATCTGGGACAAATTTCGGCCAATCTATTTTGACGAATTCATGTCGTCGAGAGAAGCTCGCGTAGAATACTGGCGGCGCAAGGCGGAGCTCTACCAGGATGTTGTGCACGCCAAACCCAACCCCGCACATATGTCACTCTTCAGACTCTATGAGATGGGGTTACTTGAAGCAATCATCACCCAAAACATTGACGGTCTGCACCAAGAATCCGGTATTCCGGATGATAGGGTCATCGAATTACACGGTAGCAACCGTCGAGTACGCTGCATGAATTGTGGGAGAGTGACTTCCATACATGAAGCGCAAGAGCGTGTAGAGCGTGGGGACTTGGCTCCAGAATGCGAATGCGGGGGTTATTTGAAACCGGACACCATTTCATTCGGCCAGGCCATGCCTGAAAGGGAAATGCAGAGAGCAACCGAATTATCTCGAACCTGCGACTTCTTTATGGTTGTGGGATCAACCCTGCTTGTTCAACCAGCCGCCCTGATGCCGAACTATGCCAAGCAAGGCGATGCCTTTCTGGCTATTGTAAACCTATCAGAGACCCCGTATGACGAGATGTGTGATGTGTTGATTCGCGGAAAAGCAGGGGAGGTTTTGCCGCAGATCGTTGACACGATATGAATAGGAGCTATGTGGTCATGGCTATTTCAGCAAAATTGGATGACATCATAAATGGCATGGAATTTCAATCTAAGGAAATATTGGGAG
This sequence comes from Desulfobacterales bacterium, assembly GCA_030629475.1. Taxonomy (GTDB): domain Bacteria; phylum Desulfobacterota; class Desulfobacteria; order Desulfobacterales. The sequence goes on from DAOVOU010000209.1 coordinate 4,405, forward strand.
GTATAACTTATGGATCCACGTTTTGAGCCTGTAAATACGAACTTGTCATATGATCAGGCCAAATCACTGTTTGATGCACATGTGAAAGATCCTGGTGTGCGTAAGCATTGTAGAGCATCAGAGCAAATCATGCGAGGGTTGGCTAAACACTTTGGTCAAGACGAAGAACAGTGGGGGATCCTCGGGCTACTCCATGACATTGATTTTGACAAGACAAAGGACGATCCGGTCAATCACTGTGTACTTGCTATAAGCATCCTGAAGGATGCCGGGGTTTCCAATGAGGCCATTGATGTTATCTGCTCGCACGCCTGGGGATCGGAATGCGGCGGAGGAAACGTGGCAGGCAAAAAGAGAACAAGGAACATAGAGCATGCCCTGGTGGCTGCAGAGACTGTCACCGGGCTGATCTATGCGGCAGCATTGATGAACCCTGAAAAGAA
>DAOVOU010000096.1 GCA_030629475.1 Desulfobacterales bacterium
GCAATAAATATTACACACCTTCTGTCCTTGTAATGCTTGGCCAGGCCGTGAGTGACCATCTGAATCACGTGTTCGATGGTCTTCTCATTGTTGTAACAAGGAATCCCTACGAGGATGTCTGCCGTCTCTATTTCTTCAATTCTTTTTGAGGTATAGGCTCTAAGTGCCGTATCGTAACGCATGATTCCTTTTCTCCCTGATCGGATATTTCTGGGCGGCCTTGGCGGCAGGGAAAACATCAACCCAAAAACCTTCTCAAATAGGCTGCCTCTTCAATCATGGATTGAAGATCGGCATCGTTTTCCTTTATGCCCTTGACGATCCGGCTGGTGACCTTTTTATGTTCGTAATCGATTTTAAAGTTAAAGGCAACCACTTCCTTACCCTCACAGTCCCACATCTGCTCTTCGCAGCCGAGATGGGAAAAGGCGTAATAAGCCTCTTTTATTTCGTCTTCACCTGACATGTCCGGGCTTTCTGCAAAAAAAGGAAGAAGAGCTTTATCTGGTCAATTCTGCTCACCATCAAAAAAGGGCACGTGTGTCCGTATCCTTACTTCATGAAAAGCCCGGAAAGATTCCCCGGCGTTCTTTTCTTCCAGACACCACGATGGTAGGCATCGCTGGCAAGCAGAGGAGATGATGCCCGTATCTTTGACGGCCAATTTGATCTCTGTCAGTTCACGGAAGTCCCGGACAGAATCGATGGTGAGATGTTCTTCCTTCTTGTGCCACTGATGGTAGACCAATCCGAAACCAGCAGAGGAATCTGAAAATGCGAGGATTTCGATCTTGGGGTCAATTAGAAGAGATACAGAACGAGGCGCCGCCCGTCCTGTGAGGCCACCTCAAATCGTGCCGGAAAACTATGAGAGAGCGTCTTTTAGGGCTTTGCCGGGTTGAAACCTTATCGCATAACGGGCCTGAATGGTTATTCTTTCACCGGTTGAGGGATTTACTCCTTGCCTGGCTCAGCCTTTGAGATGCCGGCATGCTTTGCCATCCGTTCAATCAGTTGCGCCTTTGTCATCTACTTTCTTCCTTTGTTGATCAGAATAAAGGTTTCCACTCTTCAACCTATAACTTTTCACTGTAATTATCTTGTGATCCTCGATTGCCTCTCTGACCGTACCGCTGACCTCTACCTCTTGTTGCAAAAGTTGCACTAGTTTTTTCCCTTCTTCGTCTCGTTCAACAAAATGCTCCTCTTCACCTGCGCCCAAAATAGCAACAGCAACGGCGTTCCCTTCATCATTCCAGTCCACCGGGATCACAATGCCTCTGACCGTGGTCAGTTCATCACCTGTTCCCTCGTTTTCTCTCACCCCCTTTTTAGATACTGTTGTTGTCATGATCAGGCTTTACCGTTCTTTTCCCCTTACGCTTTGAATATTGATGAACGCGTAAAGAGTCTCAACAACTTGTCATTTCGAGCGAAGCGCCCGCCCTGGCGCGACATGAGAATAATAACCGGTGCTATATAAGAACCCGGTCTGGGCCAGGGAGAAATCTTTCCGATGTAACATGCTGAAAACATAAGATTTCTCCCTGCGGTCGAAATGACAGATCCTCGAAGATCCGCCGTCTTTGTGGCGGGATCGAATCCGACTTTTTACGAAAGCATCAATATCGGGTTCCCTATCGACAGCGTGGGAAGGGGTTTCTCCCTCCCGGAAGGCCACATCAGTACATGTCCTCAGCCCCTTCCGGGTATGCGTGTTGTCCTTGCTTCTTTTTGGGCTTTTCGGTGACGACTGCGTCGGTTGTGAGCAACAGGGCCGCCACGCTAGCCGCATTCTGCAGGGCCAAACGAGCCACCTTGGTCGGATCGATGATTCCGGCCTTCATCAGGTCTTCGAACTTCTCTGTATCGGCATTGAACCCAAAGTTTCCCTTTTCCGCCTTGACCTTCTCGACCACCACAGAGCCGTCATAGCCCGCGTTCTGAACGATTTGTCTCAGTGGCTCTTCAAGGGCTCTCTTTACGATGTTGACACCAAACTGCTGGTCTCCGCCAAGCTGCAATTTCTCCAGTTCCGGAATACACCGAACAAAGGCCACGCCACCGCCTGCCACAACCCCCTCTTCGACGGCCGCCTTTGTCGCATTGAGGGCATCCTCTACCCGCGCCTTCTTTTCCTTCATCTCCGTCTCAGTCGGAGCCCCCACATTGATCACAGCCACTCCCCCAACGATCTTTGCCAATCGCTCCTGGAGCTTTTCCCGGTCGTAATCAGAGGTCGTTTCCTCAATTTGGGTGCGAAGTTGCCGCACCCGGCCCTCTATGGCTGATTTGCTGCCAGCCCCTTCCACAATGGTCGTATCGTTCTTGTCCATGGTGACCCGCTTAGCCCGCCCGATGTCGTTGACGGTCACGTTTTCGAGCTTTACGCCGATCTCCTCAGAGATCACCTGGCCGCCTGTCAGGATTGCGATGTCCTCCAACATTGCCTTCCTGCGATCCCCAAACCCTGGGGCCTTGACCGCCGCACACTTCAACGTCCCACGGAGTTTGTTCACTATAAGGGTTGCCAATGCTTCGCCCTCCACGTCCTCTGCAATAATGAGAATGGGCTTAGCCATCTTGGCAATTTCTTCAAGAAGGGGGAGAAGATCCTTCATATTGCTGATCTTCTTTTCGTGGAGCAAGAGGTACGGGTCATCAAGGTGCACTTCCATCTTCTCAGCATCCGTCACAAAGTAAGGAGAAATATATCCCCTATCAAATTGCATTCCCTCCACAAATTCCAAGGTCGTCTCCATCCCCTTGGCTTCTTCTACGGTAATCACACCTTCCTTGCCCACTTTTTCCATGGCCTCGGAGATCATATTACCAATCGTCTCGTCATTGTTGGCCGAGACGGTGCCCACCTGAGCAATCTCCTTGCGGTCTTTTGTGGGCTTGCTCATCCTTTTCAATTCCTCCACCGCTACCCCAACGGCAGCCTCAACCCCCCGCTTCAGCGCCATAGGAGCACTGCCTGCCGTGACAAGCTTCAAACCTTCCCGATAGATCGCCTGGGCAAAGACTGTGGCAGTGGTCGTCCCATCCCCAGCCACATCTGATGTCTTGCTTGCAACCTCCTTGATCATCTGGGCGCCAATATTCTCAACTTTATTGGCAAGCTCGATCTCCTTGGCCACGGTCACGCCGTCCTTGGTGACAGTCGGGGAGCCAAAGCTCTTCTGGAGAAGGACATTGCGACCCCTCGGCCCAAGAGTCAGCTTCACCGTGTCAGCCAAGACGTTCACCCCCTTGAGCATCCCTCTTCGGGCCATGTCATCAAATATTATTTTTTTTGCCATCGTAACGGCCCCCTTTTACCTTGTTATTTGTCAATGATACCGAGGACGTCGTCCTCGCGTATAATCAGATGTTCTTTCCCGTCGATTTTCACCTCAGTGCCGGCATACTTGCTGAACAGTATCCGGTCCCCTTCCTTGACATCCGGGGCTATCACCTCCCCATTTTCAGTAACCTTGCCCTTGCCCACAGCAATCACCTTGCCCTGCATGGGCTTTTCCTTGGCCGTGTCAGGAATGATGATTCCCCCTTTGGTCTTGTCTTTTTCTTCGACTCTTTCGATGAGAATTCGATCATGCAAAGGTCTTATCCTCATGGCTGGCACCTCCTGAATAAACGTCTCAGATTTCTACAACTCTTGGTTGCTAAAAATAACAGCAGTATCCGTGCCAAAGCTATAATCCTTTGATTTTGCAGGATTTGTCGTATTAAGGGAAAATCGCCAGCGGAACTACTGGTTCCGATACTTGCTGAAAAATATACCACGTGGAATCCATAAAAACTTTTATGATTGCTCAAGCGCTTGAAATATAAACCAATTTAGAAAACAGAACTCTTGGTTCCGATATTTTTCATATTGGAACTCTTAGTTCTGTTTTTTACGTTGAAAATTTTGAGGATTTGGTACAATACAATAGATAAGAAAAGTCTGAGGTTTTTGATTGATAAGACTCTGGAGGTATGGATGAAATCCTTGCTAGTTGCTTCCAAAAACCAATCAGCCTGTAATGCGATCCGGGCCAGCATGCGCTCCGAATATAGGGTCGATGTGACGTCCAGCAAGGATGGCTGTTTGGAGATGTTTCGGAAAAAGCGGTATGAATTTCTATTTATAGATGTCGAGGTTCTTCGCGGGTCATTGCTTGACAACAACTACAAGACGGCATTGCAACCGTTTTGGCATGCCTATCCGACAACTCAAATCATTGCCATGTCATCCCAGGAAATGATCAGAGAGGCCGTGAGGGCCGTCAAAGCGGGGGCCAGCGATTACCTTACGTATCCTATCAATCCAGATGAGGTCAAACATGTCACCGAAAGTATCTATGAATCCATCGTTATGGAATCCGAGCTGGATTATCTTCGGGACAAGTTTTGGCAGGATGATTCACTTGAAATCGTTCGCACGAGAAGCCCCTTGATGAAAAGAGTCTTTGATAAGGTGCGGTCTGTCGCGCCAACCAAAAGTACGGTTCTGCTGAGCAGTGAAACAGGAACGGGGAAAGGTGTGTTGGCAAGTCTGGTTCATCGGCACAGTATCCGAAAGGATGGTCCATTCATCAGCGTTCATTGCGGAGCGATCCCGGATACCCTTTTGGAAAGTGAGCTGTTCGGACATGAGAAGGGAGCATTCACAGGGGCTGTCCGGAGAAAGCTGGGCAAGTTTGAGATTGCCCAGGAAGGCACGATCTTCCTCGACGAGATCGGCACCATTACGCCTTCTGCACAGATCAAGCTCTTGGGGATACTCCAGGATGGGACTTTTCATCGCGTTGGAGGGGAAGAGACGATCGAGGCCAATGTAAGGGTGATCGCGGCCACGAATACGGATTTAAAGAGAATGTGCGAAGCTGGCCAATTTAGAAGAGATCTCTATTATCGGTTAAATGTCTTCCCACTCGAAATCCCGCCACTGAGAGAGAGAATGGAGGACATGGCATATATTGTCGAGGTCATTCTTAAAAGGCTGAACAAATTTAATCTAAAAGAGATTCACGACATTCATCCCCATGTCATAGATGCTTTTGGAAAGTACTCATGGCCAGGAAACATCCGTGAACTGGAAAACCTCATGGAGCGTGCCTACATACTGGAAGTGTCTCCAATATTAACGCCTGAGAGCTTCCCAAACGAGCTTTTCGCCTCTGATCCTTCGACGGTACAGGTCAAGGCGGACATTTCCGTTACCCTGGCGGAGGTAAGACACAGGGCTGTGGAACAGAGCGAAAGGTTCTATTTAAAAGGACTATTAGCCGCAAACAGGGGCCGAATAAAAGAGACTGCCGAGGCAGCCGGAATCAGCCCCCGTCAACTACATAAATTGATGAAAAAACATGCCATCAGAAAGGAAGAGTTCAAAACATTCCCTGAGGCGACCCACAGAGAAGAACTTTGAGTTCCGATAGTTAAGAAAACCGGAACTCAAAGTTCGTATTATTTAATCCTCCATTATTTCAATAGGCTGCATTACATACATCGCTCTATCATCTGTCTGATCGAATCTCCTTTTATGAAGATCGGAACTGTTAGTTCCGGTTCATGCTCGTGACAATCATAAAAAAAACCAGCAGTATCAATAGGTTAAGGATGTGGCACGACAGTTGCCTTTAACAATTATTTTATGACACGGGTACGGGGGCGTCTCAATGGGAAGACCCTGGACACCAACCACAAAATTGCTTAGGGAGGTATTGACATGAAAAAGAACAGGAGTTTTTTTCCGCAGGTCTTTGTGCTCTGTTGACGGTTCCGTTCGTCTTTTCCACAAATCTATTCGCGTCCGAAGTGTCGCTCACAGAGATGGCCGATGCATACTACGAAAGGGTAGCGGATAGTGGGTATGGGGACTCAGGTGGATGGATCGACAGGGACGAGGATGAGTCTACGAAGGACGAGTATGAACAGGAATATAAAGAAGAGGCTGACGAGAGAGACGAGGAGTACGAAAGCGTTCCATCAGATCCAGAAGACGAATCTTCCACAGAGGAACCATCTGAGGAAGACGACTTTCAAACGGTTCAAGAAGACGAATATATGTAAGCGCACAATGGAGCAGTAGTAAGCCAGGCCAGTGTTTTATCCCTCGAAGGACCAGCACAAGTACTGGTTGGCATACAGACCCTACGATATAGAGGTGGTAGCGGCCTTTGACATTGACTGCCGGAAAGTTGGTAAGGACGTGGGTGAGGCGATCTTTCAGAAACCAAACTGCACAACGGTGTTCTGCAGCGATATACCAAAGACTGGTGTAGCCGTGCAGATGGGACGGATTCTGGATGGATTCTCCGACCATATGCAGAACTATGAGGACAAATACACCTTTGTCTCATCCTGGGACTGCCCCTCATTGAGCGGGTGATCCGCTCCGCCATGCAGGCAGGAACTGATGATTTTTGTGTGGTATGAAGAGGATACCGCTTCAAGGTTGATTTTATGCAGAGATTGTAACAATGATGGCCGAAAACACGAAAACAGCGGGCACCCGTTTGCCCCGGTGACGGTTGCCGCTGGTTTGCGAGTCCTGGAAAGGTTAGGCTGCTGTGAAAGGAGGTCTTTTTATGGCAATCGAGGACGTCATACGGTATCATCACAAGCCTGGCAAAGATCTGAAGTCAGACAAGAGTTTGCCCCCCTCCGACAATGTCAACGCCTATCTTAACTTTTTGACGATTGATGATATCATCTATCGCCTCGCGTGGAATAACGGTATGAGAGATATGACTGCTGTTGAGTATCACACCAAGTATAAGCAGCTTTTTGGCCGCAAGGCCTTTGGGGGCAAGACCGTGCTTGTGCGGGCGGGAATTGACGTTCCGGTTGACAGCAACGGATGCATCGCGGGATTTGAAAGGATTCGAGGCGCTATCCTCACTTTAGAAGAACTTTCGGGTTACGGGGCGCGTGTGGTCGTCATCGGTCATCAGGGGCGTGCAGGTAAAGATGATTTCATTGAGCTCGACCAGCATGCCAAGATGATCCGGAAATTGATCAACCGCCCCTGGCAGCCCAAAAAAGCGGTCAAGTATTTAGGTAACCTAACGCAAAAAAAAGTCGTCACCAACAAGATTCATTCATTAAAGGATGGCGAAATCCTGGTTTTGAACAATATACGTTTCATGGTGGATGAGGTCTTTATTCTGGACAAGCCCGGGCTCAGACCTCATGAGTTTAACAGGGGGTCCTGGTTTGTTTCCGTCTTAGAACCCTTAATCGACTTTTATGTAAACGATGCCTTTAACACCTCCCACCGCAAGCATGCTTCCATGATCGGGTTTACGAACGTCCTGAACCTGGTAGGGCGTCAGACCGAGGTCGAAATGATGGAGAACAAGCAGGTCATCCACATCATCGAATACCCCTTCATCCCGATTTTTGGTGGTGTGAAGGTAGGCGATTATATGGGTCTCATCAAAAACTCGGTCCTTTCTGACAAAGTCCCATACGTGTTGCTGGCAGGAAGCCCTGGGATCATTGCTCTCCTAAGCAAGGAGATCAGGTCGGATGAGCGGTACAACTTCGGGGAGGCCACAAATAAATTTTTAGAGAAAAA
>DAOVOU010000280.1 GCA_030629475.1 Desulfobacterales bacterium
AATACAGATGAGGGTTTTCATAGTAGCCTCGGTTATCTTCAGCCTTCGCTCAGACTTCTCTCTCCTGAATCAGCCTCATAAATCCATCCTTATCAGCCAGGGTGCTGAGGTCTCCCATGTCCTCGATATCGCCAGCGGCTACCTTCCTTAATATTCTTCTTATGATTTTTCCGCTTCGTGTCTTTGGCAGAGTGTCGCTAAACTGGATCTTGTCCGGTGTGGCGAAAGGCCCTATTTCTTTTCGCACATGACCGATCAAGGCCTTCTTTAAATCGTCTGATCCATCTACTCCCACATTCAATACCACAAAGGCGTATATCCCTTCGCCTTTTATCTCGTGCGGATATCCTACAATAGCAGCTTCGGCCACGTCTTTGTGAGACACGAGCGCACTCTCAATCTCAGCCGTTCCTAGGCGGTGGCCCGAGACATTAATCACGTCATCCACGCGCCCCATGAACCAATAATAGCCGTCCTTGTCCTTCCTGGCCCCGTCGCCCGTGAAATACATGCCTGGAAACTGGCTAAAATAGGTATGCTTAAATCGCCCAGGCTCCCCATAAACGCCTCGCATAATGCCCGGCCAGGGCTTGGTAATCATCAGGTATCCACCTTCATTCAATCTGCACTTCTCACCCTTATCATTCACAACCCGAGGTACAACCCCTGGAAGGGGAACCGTGGCTGAGCCAGGTTTTGTGGGTATAGCCCCCGGAAGGGGCGAGATGAGAATACCTCCTGTCTCGGTTTGCCACCAGGTATCAACAATGGGGCAGCGGCCTTGGCCAATGTGTTTGTGATACCATCTCCAGGCCTCGGGGTTGATGATTTCTCCCACACTCCCCAAAAGCCTTAAGCTGCCTAAATTATAGCGCTCGGGCCACTCGCTGCCGTATTTGGCCAGTGCCCTGATCGCAGTGGGGGCTGTATAAAGGATGTTAACTTTGTACTCCTGGATGATTTCCCAATACCTGCCCGGATCAGGATACGTGGGTACCCCCTCAAACATCAGGCTGGTAGCTCCGGAGCAAAGAGGGCCATAAACAGTGTAGCTGTGACCCGTGACCCACCCGATGTCAGCCGTGCACCAGCATGTATCTTCATCTCGGATATCAAAGATCCACTGGAAAGTCTGACAGGCAAAAAGGAGGTAGCCTGCAGTGGTATGAAGCACACCCTTGGGCTTGCCGGTGGATCCACTTGTGTAAAGAATAAAAAGAGGATCTTCGGCATCCACGACCGCAGGATCACACTCAGGTTTTAGATCCGTATCGGACATCTCCTCGTCCCACCAGCAGTCCCTCCCCTTTTTCATTTTCACGCTGGTGCCGGCTCGCCTCACAACGATGGATGTCTTGACCTCAGGGCAGACCCTCAAGGCTTCATCGGCGTTTTGTTTCAGAGGGATTACTCTTCCTCGCCTGAAACCCCCGTCGGCCGTGATAAGTATCTTCGCCCCACAATCCTTGATGCGGTTGCTGAGGGAATCGGCGCTGAATCCTCCAAACACCACACTGTGGATCGCCCCTATGCGGGCGCATGCCAGCATGGCGATGGGAAGTTCCGGTACCATGGGCAGATAAATGGCTACTCTGTCTCCTTTCTCTACCCCGCGAGCCTTCAAGACATTTGCAAACTTACAGACCTCCCGGTGGAGCAACTGATACGTATAAATCTTGTGCTCGCCAGCCGGTTCGCCCACCCAGATCAAGGCTGCTTTGTTTTTTCTCCATGTGTCCAGGTGACGGTCCAGGCAGTTAAAGGAAACATTTATCTTGCCCCCTTCAAACCAACGGATTCTTGCCTCCTTAAAGTCATAATCAAGGACGCGTCTCCATCTCTTGAACCATGAAAGTTGCTCAGCCATCTCTGCCCAGAACCCTTGGGGATCTTCAACCGAGCGTTTGTAAAGCCTGCGGTATTCACTAACGCTCTTGATCCGGGCCTTTTTCTGGAAATCCCTTGGCGGCAGATACTTCTCTTCTTCTACTGCGACAGACTCAATCGTTTTTCCCTTCACCATTTGTCCTTCCTTTACGCCTTTATCTTCAAAATGTGAAACACGCTATTTTCAATAGCATGCACAACCCTGTGCACCTCGCTTTTGACCTTCTCCTTGATATCATCGGGGACAAAGTGGGGCCGGTCCTTCAGTGAGGACAGCCCATCACCCCAGAACATCCCGCCAAACACCACTGAGTCCTCCTCTCTGGGTCCCAGACCATTCATGATCGCCCATGCTAACGTCCAGGTGCGCGCTATATTTTCCAGCACGTAACCACCAGAGCCCAGGGCAAGGAGTTTTGGTGAAACTTGCAGGATACTTTCGAGCGCCTTAGTAAGCGAACTGTTAGTCAACTGTAAATGGGAAAAGGGATCAGAAAAGAGTACATCAGCACCGAGCATTGCTATTACCACATCTGGTTTAAAAGCTTGCGCAAGTGGTAAAAAAATTTTGTCAAAAGCCCACAGAAATTCGTCGTCAGACGTATTTTCTGGCAGGGGGACATTAATCGTATACCCCTTGCCCCGGCCCCTTCCAATTTCGTTTTCAAAACCTGTCTTAAAGGGAAAAAGTGTTTTGCCGCATTCGTGGAACGATATGCACATAACCCGGCTGGTGCTGTAAAAGGCCTCCTGAACCTGATCGCCATGGTGGGCGTCCAGGTCGATGTAAAGGACTCGCCTTCTTCCACTTATCCACTTTTTGACGGCCAGGACAATATCGTTAATGTAGCAAAAGCCAGAGGCAAAATCCTCGCCTGCGTGGTGAAACCCTCCGGTTGGACTGAACACAATGTCAGCTTTATCCCGCTCAATTAGTTCTGCAGCCAAAAGAGTGCTCCCCGCTGCCAGGGCATGATAGTCGTACACCCCTTTGTAGACAGGGCACTCAGTGGTACCCAAACCGTATCTTAGCCATTCCTCTTCGCAGATACCTTTGTTCGCCTTTTTGAGGAGCCTAATATATTCTTTCGTGTGAAAGGTGAGAAGTTCTTCGGCCTCTGCAGGCTTCGGCACGTAAGTGTGAATCCAATCGTGTTCAAGCAGGTGCAATCTCTTGCATAATTGGTAGGTCGCATGACTCCTTTCGACCAGCCATGGATGGCCTTTGGGTGGCTTAAACTTTGCGAAGTCTTTACTGTATATAAAAGCCGTGCGCAAGAAACTCTCTGACCTATAAAATTCAAGATAATGAACAGCTCACCTTAGCTTGTTTGAGATCCAATTCCATATCCCGCTCTATCTCAATGCCCCCGCAGAACTCGAATCCCACCTTCTTGAAGACATTAATGGCGCGGGTGTTGGCAGTGCGGACGGTCAGCCAAACCTTTTCACATCCAGCCTCTTTAGCCACCTCTTTCATAACCTCAGAAAGCCTGGTGCCTATGCCGTGGTCACGGAATGACTTCTGGACGAAAATCAAATACTCCGGGCACGAAGGCGCATGGCACAAATCAATGGTACAATGGCCTATGACACTGCCTTTATATAAGGCCAGGATATTGAAAAGGCCAGAGGTCACATGCTGGAGCCATCTGAGCCCTGCTTGATCGTCTCCAGGGGGCAAGCCAGCCTCCAAACCCTTGGGTTCAAAGGTATCATACATTGCCTTCAAGCTTTCGTAATCTTCGGCTTCATAGGCCCGAACCTCTATGACGCGCCCACATTTGTCCTTGATCCGAGTGGGCAGAGTTTCAAAGCTCAGCCCCTTTTGTGAGCGAGTGCTCATCTTATTACCCGGCGAAAGGTGCCTCAGTGAGACTCAACTTTCCAACCATGGCCTCCACGTTCTTTGCTTTCAAGGGAACTTAACGCCCTTCGGGCGAATTTAAAAAATCTCTGACACGGATTTCACTGATTACACTGCCCTTTATTTCACAAATGCGGCAGCATTTATGAAATGGAAGCATTGTTTGAACAATGAACCATTGTTCAAACAATATAAACCTAATCCGTGGCCATCCGTGCCCGCC
>DAOVOU010000207.1 GCA_030629475.1 Desulfobacterales bacterium
ATCTACGGGATTAAACCGCGTGAAATATTTTCCAAGGGTAAGCAGCAACGAAAAGTGAAGGCAAGGAGTCTTTTCTGCTTTTGGGCAGTCAGTGAGCTCCAGGTGGTTGGAAATGAGCTCCCCTGGCGTGGGGTTCTTGGTCGAAAGGGGAGAAACCATTGCCCGCGAAAATGGGTTGCAATTAATCGAATAAGATTTTGTTACTTTTTTACCCCACTCCCACATTCCTTCACACTATTGTTAAGGATGTCTTAATAGACAATAACTCGCTTGGCCTTCCAATATTTTCCTGACCAGTAATAATCATCCAGACTATCTCTTGTTACGCCCTTAGATGTTGAGGCGTGAATAAATTGGCGATTACCAACGTAAATACCAACATGCCTGGCAAATAAGCCGGTCTTAAAGAAAACAAGGTCTCCATATTGAAGTTCCTTTTGCTTTACTGGGAGCCCAATATCTTTTTGCAATCCGGTAGATCTTGGCAAATCAATACCAAACTTATCTCTGAAGGTTATGAAGACGAACCCTGAACAATCTATGCCTCTCCTCGAAAGACTGCCCATCCTATGCGGCGTACCATGCCAGTCTTTTTCCTGTTTGATAAGAATGTTCTTAACCTGGGTCTCGGAGTATGCTGATTTCTTATGTAGGTCTCGGTACTTAGGAATAACAGTGTGCCGCCCCATATCAGGGGTCAACGAACAGCCTGAGATATTCAATATCAAGATTACAAATATATATGTAATGTATCGGTGGATAATCTTCCTCTTATTTCATAAAATCATTTATACGTAACGTCTTAAGTGATCCAGAGCGGGAAAAGACTCAACCCAATTGCAAGTAACAGGGCTCTATGCTCAATGAGGGAACTATCCGCTCCGTTCTTCGATCCGTTCCCTTTGTTGAAATACTCGCCGCATCCAGCCGCGATCGTCTTCTAGATGGATCTCCGCCAGCCGATTGAATTCCTTTGCCTGAATAGTATTTCCTTTCAAAAGCCATGCCTCTGACAGGTAATAGTAGTTTTGGCCGTTGGTTGGATTGATGTTGATGGCCCGCTCAAATATGCTTATGGCATTGTCGGGATCACCACTCTCCAGAAGTATTCTTCCTTGCTCTGTCAATTGCAAAGAAGCCAGGGCACGGGGACTATGCTCTTCAGGAGCTGAGAGGATCGTGGCACAGCCTGAGACGGCGAGGACCAGTCCACCCACGGAAAGCAATAGTAACAATTTAAGAGTCTTTGAAGAGATCTTTAACCCGCTTGATAATCCGTTTGAATCGATCCACGCGCCGATGAAGTGAGCAATGACTTTTAGGGACATTGTTAGCTAAAAAAACCTCCTCTAATGGTTTTGGACAGCCATTTTTGACGGCCAGTTGTCCGCTCTCGGAGCAAATAATGCGTTTTACCACGCCTGGTGGCATTTTAAACCAGTCACCTGATACATAATGGGGTATAGCATCAATGAGATCGGCCCAAATGGGCAAGGCGGAGGACGAGCCCGTGAGGTGAATGGAATCCCCGTCATCAAAGCCTACCCATACCAGTGCCAAGATATCCGGGGTATATCCCACAAACCACCCGTCTCTAAAATTATTGGTTGTGCCGGTCTTACCCGCTACCGGAAAAGCAATGCCCATTCCTTTTAGCGACCGGGCAGTTCCTTCGTCTACCACGCTACGCAGCATAGAACTCATGATAAAGGCTTTCTCAGGGGAAATCACACGTTCAATAGTCATATGCCTTCGTTCCAGAATTTGTCCATTTTCGTCCAAGACCTCTTTCAAGGACAACGGATATGGTAGCACACCACTAGCAGCAAAGGGACTGTAAGCAAGTGCCAATTCCAGAGGTATGACCTCAAAGGCGCCCAATGAAAGAGATGGGTAAGGCTCGAAAGGCGTTGAAAAGTGAAATGAGGTTGTTGTGCTGAGTATACGATCTAGGCCAATCTGCATAGCCAGATCAACCGTTGCCAGGTTGATCGATTTTGTCAAGGCATCTCTCAGACTTACCCGATCTTCCGCAATGGGCGCATAGTTTTGCGGTTGCCATAGCTCTCCATTTACCTCATAGGATCTGGGTTCATTGGACAACATGGAAGCCGGGGTGAATTGATCCAATGCACTAAGGTACACGAAAGGCTTGAAAGCGCTTCCTGGTTGTCGTCGGGCCTGGGTAATTCGATTAAACTGGCTCACGCCGTAATTGCGCCCCCCCACCATGGCCAACACATAGCCTGTCTTGGGTTGCATCACTATGATAGCGCCTTGTAGTTTCTTCTCATGGTCTGAGCGATTTAGGGAGGGGTCCGATTTTTCCAAACGTTCTAAACCCGTTCTAAGCGCCCTTTCGGCTGCCATTTGAACCTGAGTGTCCAATGTGGTGTATATGGAAAGTCCGAGACTGGACAAAGATTCGGGCGAGTAAAGCGTTGTAAGCTGCTTGGAGAGGTAGTCTATGAAATAGGGGGCCTTTTTGCCGTAATCCTTAAAACCTATTGTGTTTACCGGTGCAAGCAAAGCTGTCTGGAGTTCTTCACCGGAAATCCACCCATCTTTGTACATGGTATTTAGCACCATGTTTCTCCGATCTTGGCAGCGCTTTTTGTCAACATAAGGAGAATAATAATTGGGGCCCTTAATCAAGCCGGCTATGGTAGTGCCCTCGATTAAAGAAAGCTCGCTCACAGGTTTACCGAAGTAGAAATAGGATGCTTCGCCGAGACCGTTGATGGCAGCTGTTCCCTTCTGACCTAGATAGATTTCGTTCAGATAAATTTCCAGTATTTCGTTCTTTTCGTACATGAACTCCATGGTGATGGACATGAAAAGTTCTTTGAGTTTGCGGGATAGCGTTCTATCTGGGGTCAAGAAATAGTTTTTCGCCAATTGCTGGGTGATGGTGGATCCACCTTGGCGTATCTCGGCTTGATGCAGGTTGATGTAAACGGCCCTCAGTATTCCCCACGGGTCCAGGCCCCGGTGTTCGTAAAACCGCTTATCCTCTGCGGCCAATATAGCGTATATGACATCCTGAGGCACTTGATCAATGGAAATGAGCTGTCGTCGTTCCCGCTCTGAGCCAAAAAACAGCGTTACCTCCTCGGGCTCCATCTCCAAAATCGGTATCGGCTCTCCCGTATTTAGATGTACGATCGATTCTATACGGTTCTCCTGGAACCTGACCTGCACAGGAAACCCCTCCCTACTTCGAGAAGGCACCTCAAGGTCATGCAAAAACAGTTCCACTAAAGATGCCGAGGTGCGCATCTCGCCCTTGCGCTTTGGCTCATTGGGGACCCCCCAGTAGCCGAGGCGGTTCAGTTTGTCATGAAAAAATGCGCAGTCTATGTTCTGTCCGGGATAAAGTATTGTGGTGTCAGAGAAAACCCTCGAGGGGATACTCCATCGCCGACCCGAAAATCGCTTTTCGATCTGGGACGAAAGATGCCAGCAATAGAGCGGCAAACTCACGCCCATAAGCACAAGGACTAGGCCGGCTACCCCTATCAACCGCTTCAAAATAACACTTCTTGAATGGCTTTTTTCCATCATTTTGACTTAGACATAAAATCTTACAGAAAATAGTCCCTTATCCCAAACAGCCACTTTGTTCAAATAAAGTCTTCGTGGACACTCCTATTTTTTACAATAGTAACACACAGCAGATAAGCTTCCTTATACTTATCTTGAAAATCGGCTACGAGGATGCCCTCCCCCATCTCTCGTATAGCCCTTTGGCGCACCTTTGGCAAGAAATCAGAAACAGCCAATTACATGTCTCCTTCCATACCCAAATTCACTTCTCGCAGGAACCAAGGCAAGTTCTGCCCATGGAGACGGTCGGTCTCGGCAGGGCTACCGGGGCAAAAAACGTTGGTGCAGAAAGTGCGTAGCTCTCAAGTGTAGTCTTTTCTCCTTGGCCTTTGCGCACAATACCCGGATTCCATCACTGCTGGCCAAGAATGAGTCTATGATGATCTTTCCCCGTTCTATGCCCCTGCCTATAACATGATGAAGAACTCTCGAGGCATCTAACCTTGCTAGTTGTGGCATGACAAATACTTTCCACATCAGGCCATCGGTTGCCAGGCACTTTCTGCACCAACGCCCCCTTTCTTGTCCCTACTGGCAAGAGTCAACCGGAGAATTGCCCCCTTTTTTAATGACCCCTTTTTTAACAATCACTTCGGAAGAAAAACTTGCCAGGGAAATAGCACGGATTGCAAATCTGTCTTTAAAGCTTGGATACGGGATGGAGGACGACAATAGGCTGTTGACAAAAGAAGAAGCTTACATACAGATTAGCCACAGCGCGTCCCTGTTTAAGGCTATTTTGAAGTTCGTTGGCAGATGAGAGGCGGTGGGATCAGAGATAGCGGTTACATACTGTAAGTTTTTTGGCCTTCGGATCTGCGACCTTCATAGCAGTTTCTTTCAGCTTCAAGATAAAAGCCTGCCAAGCATTTTCTGCACCAACGCCCCCTTTCTTGTCCCTACTAGCAAGAGTCAACCGGAGATTTGACCCCTTTCTTTGACCCCTTTCCTTTTGTTGCTTTCTCACCTTCCAGCCTCCGGCCTTAGAGCCTGCGCCCCGAAGGGATGAAGGCGAGAAAACGCAATCCGCTTGCCTGCCGTGCTTGCCCCATTAAACAGGGAATTGTTTAACCGAGGTGGAATGTACTTGTGTTCTCTATTCCGCCGGGGTGTGAGATTAGTCTGTGCCTGCCCCGTTAAATGCGCAGCCTATTCAACTGGGGTCTGTCGGTGCCTGCCCCGTTAAATCCGAGATATTTAACTGGGGTGCTTCTGTGGCTATATAGAATCCTTTAGGGCCTTGCCGGGTTTGAACGTCACGGCATTGCGTGCCTTAATCTTTATC
>DAOVOU010000051.1 GCA_030629475.1 Desulfobacterales bacterium
ATTTGAAAGAAGCTGAAACCAATAACCAGTTTCCAGTTTCCAGCAACCAATGACTAATTACCAAAAAAAGGAGGTTTTTCATGAATATGCGTAACCTATTCTTAACCCTAACCCTTTGCTTTTTTGGCCTCAGCGGAATCGCTTATGGGGCCGAGGTGCAAAAAATAGGAGTCATCGATCTCCAGAAGATAATCGACAAATCCAATCCTGGTAAGCGGTCATCCGTTGAGATCAAAAGCCAGGGAAAGAAGATGGAACAGATTCTCAAGAAGAAAGGGGCTGAGATTGAAGAGCTAAGTAAGACCCTGGATCAAAAGGCCCTGGTCATGAATAATGAGGCACGTGAGGCAAAGGAAGAGGACCTGCGTGTCAAGATTAATGACCTGAAGTCTCTCCAGAGGCGATATCAGGATGTTCTAAGAGATCTCAACATCAATCTATCCAAGCAAATCACGAATGATGTCTTTGAGATAGTTGAAGGAATAGGGAAGCGGGCGGGCTACTCATTGATTATTGATCGCCGCGCAGGGGGCGTAGTTTACGTCCCTAACGCCATTGACATCACCGACAAGGTCATAGAAGAATACAATGCCATGGATGCAAAGCGTGGCAAGAAAGAAGGCGAATCGGCGGGGTCAAAGGAAAAACAATAAGTTCGTGAATTGTGTAAGGCACTTTCATCTATGAATAACGGATAATAAAAAATGGAGTTTCCTGTCCGGAAGATTGCCGAACTGGTCCGGGGTGAGGTTGCAGGTGATGGTGACTTCATCATCAGAGGTGTTGCTCCCTTTGAAAATGCCGGTCCGGATGATATCACCTTTGCTGCATCTGCCAGCTACAAGAAACGCGTTGATGAGACCCGGGCAGCTGCTGTGATCGTCTCGCACGAGGTCTGCGAATCCAAAAAGATCCTTGTGCGTGTTGAAAATCCCTCTTTGGCCCTGGCCAAGGTATCTACCTTGTTTCATCCGGTTTGCCGCCCGGTAATTGGGATCAGTCAGGACGCCCATGTGGGCAAGGATTTCAAGTATGGCATTGATGTTTCCGTGTATCCGTGTGTGTTTATTGGAGACTATGTGACTCTGGGTGACCGCGTCACTTTATATCCCGGGGTTGTGGTTGCCAATGGCGTGGCGATAGGAGATGATGTCGTAGTGTATCCCAATGTATCGATTCTGGAACGATGCCAAATCGGCAGCAGAGTAGTGATCCATGCAGGTTCTGTGATCGGGAGCGATGGTTTTGGCTTCGCATCTGATGGTGATCGGTATTATAAGATTCCACAGGTTGGTACCGTGCGCATCGATGATGATGTGGAGATCGGCGCTTGCAATGCAATCGACAGGGCAACCTTTGGGAGGACGTGGATCAAGCGGGGCGTCAAGATAGATAATCTGGTTCACATCGCTCACAATGTAGTGGTGGGCGAGGATACAGTGCTTGTTGCACAGGTAGGCATATCAGGCAGTGTAACCATTGGAAATCATGCGATACTCGCTGGCCAGGCAGGAGTGGCAGAACATGTCACCATTGGCAACGGGGTCACAATCGGCGCACGGGCAGGAGTTAACAAGTCGATACAGGACGGCCAGATTGTATCCGGTTTCCCGGCAGTGCCTCATCGGCTTTGGTTAAAAGCGTCCAGCATTATCCCGAAGCTTCCGGATATGAAAAAAAAGCTAAGAGAATTGGAGAAACGAATTGAGAAGATGGAAAAGTCATAGGCACTCAACATGTCAACGGCTTTTCCGTTTGATGTTAAGCAATTGTAATCACAGGCAAGCTATTGGAAGGAAATGACACATGGAAACAGTATATGACATTCGAAAGATCATGGAGCTTTTGCCCCATCGGTATCCCTTTGTTCTGGTTGATCGGATCGTAGAAATGGTACCCGATGAGCGTATTGTTGGCCTCAAGAATGTAACCATGAATGAACCATTCTTCCAGGGACACTTTCCAGGGACACCCATTATGCCAGGCGTGCTGATCATTGAAGCCATGGCGCAGGCAGGAGCAATCCTTGTTAATGCTTCTCGTTCTGAGGAGAAGAGGAAAGAACTGATCTATTTTATGGGCATTGATAAGGCCCGTTTCAGAAAACCTGTGATTCCAGGAGACCAGCTCATCTTAGAAATAATTCCTATCAAAAGACGCGCGAACGTTTTCAAGATGTCCGGTAAGGCGACTGTGGCCGGAACTCTGGTTGCGGAGGCTCAGGTCATGGCCATGATAGGAGAAGAACCATGATACATCCTACTGCAATCGTTGATCCCGGGGCCGAGATAGATTCTAATGTTGAGATTGGACCGTATTCCGTAATAGCCGGTGACGTCAAAATACATGCAGGCACTATCATTGGCCCTCACGTTACCATAGATCAGTACACGACCATCGGGGCTGATTGCAAAATATTTCAACACGCGGCCATAGGTGCTGTTCCTCAGGACCTGAAATTTGGGGGAGAGAAGTCGGTCGTAAAGATTGGTCAGGGAACCACAGTCCGAGAATTTGTGACAATTCACAGAGGGACTGAGGCCGGCGGCGGAATCACCGAAATCGGCGAAGAGAATTTTTTGATGGCCTACACGCACATTGCGCATGATTGCTTCACCGGGCAAAAGGTGATCTTTGCAAATGCTGCCACCCTTGCCGGCCACATCAGGGTGGGAGATTGTGCCACCCTGGGTGCCTTTGTAGCCGTTCACCAGTTTGTGCGGATCGGAGACTATGCCTTTATAGGTGGCATGACTGGTGTGACAAAGGATATTCCGCCATACGTACTGGCATCCGGCACACCCCGCGCCAGACTCCACGGGTTGAATGCCGTGGGTTTGAAGCGGCATGGCTTTTCAACAGAGACCATGCATGCCCTCAAGAGGACCTATCGAATCCTGTTTCGGCTGGGATTGACCTTGAACGAAGGGATTGAAAGGGTTACTGCGGAGGTGGATCAGATACCAGAGGTTGTTAATTTCATAGAGTTCATAAAGTCCTCCGAGCGGGGGATAACGAGATAACACGGTTTTTGGGGTTTATTGTGTTTGTTGTGTTTCTTGAGTTTGTAGAGTTATAACGCAATGAACCCAATAGGCCCAACAAACCCAATGAACTCAATGAACCCAACAAACCCAACAAACCCAAAAATCGGACTCATTGCGGGGAGCGGGCAGTTCCCCGGCATTTTTTCAAAGGCGGCCAGGGAAAGGGGGTTGAAGGTTTACGCAGTAGCCCATGTTGGGGAAACCGATCCCCGACTGGAAAACCTTGTAGAGGCGATAAGGTGGGTAAAGATCGGCCAATTGAAGCGACTTATTGCATTTTTTAAGGAAAATGGAATCAGTGATGCGGTATTGGCTGGGGCCATCACCAAGACCAAGATGTTTTCAGGGGTGAGGCCGGACCTGAGGGCTCTGAAGGTACTGGCCACTATGGATCATACGCAGGACGATGGACTCCTGCGGGCCTTTGCCGGCGAGTTGGAAAAAGAGGGGATAACCATTCACCCTTCTACTTTCTTGGTGCCCGAACTCCTGGCAAAAAGAGGATGCTGGACACGGCGCAAGCCGACCAAGTCCGAGATGGCCGATGTACGTTTCGGATGGCGTATAGTCAAGGAGATTGGAAGGTTGGATATTGGCCAGACTGTGGTGGTTCGGGACAGGTCAGTGATGGCGGTTGAGGCTATTGATGGTACTGATGCCACCATAACGCGAGGAGGGGTGCTTGGAAGGGAAAAAACGGTCGTTGTGAAGGCAAGTAAGCCCAACCAGGATATGCGATTCGACATGCCGGCCGTCGCGGTCAAAACCATTGAGACCATGCGTGATGTTGGAGCGTCGGTCCTGGCCGTTGAGGCAGGCAAGACGGTGGTCTTTGGCAGGGAAGAGATGGTTGCACTGGCTGATCGAAACGGGATTGTGATTATAGGTATGGAATAAGTGAGCTAAAGTGCCTAAAGTGAGCTAAAGTTAAGGAGCTGGGGAAACCTTTTTGAAAATTGGTTTCGTTGTTTTTGCCACTGGTTTCATCAGTTAGTTGGTTTCTAACCAATCGAACCAACGGAACGAATAAAACCAAATAAACGGTGTTTCATTTTTTAACTTTAGGCACTTTAGCTCACTTTAGTTCACTTTAGGCACTGGCGGGCGCGGATAAACCCCGCCCGAAGAGGCTGAGTAAACCATGGGACCAATACGTGTAGGCGTCGTGGGAGTCGGATACCTCGGCAGGTTTCACGCTGAGAAATATGCCCGGATGGATGGGGTGAAGCTTGCGGGTGTGGTGGACATCATTACCGAAAGGGCACAAAACGTTGCAAAACGGATTGGAACGGAATCTTTTACCGATTACAGAGATCTCATAGGTGAAGTAGCCGCAGTGAGCGTGGTGGTACCCACCCCCCGTCATTTTTCCATTAGCCGTGATTTCTTGGAAAATAATGTGGATGTCTTGATCGAAAAGCCCATAACAGAGACTCTTGAGGAGGCAGATGCTCTAATAAAGATTGCAGATTCCCACGGCCCAATCATCCAGGTGGGACATCTGGAGCGATTCAATCCCGCGGTGATAGCCCTGAGGGAGGTCGTGGACCGTCCCCTCTTCATAGAGTCTCACCGTTTGAGTGTTTTTAAGGAACGGGGAACCGAAGTGGATGTAGTTTTAGATTTGATGATCCATGACATCGATATCATATTAAGTTTTGTCAGGTCAGAACTCAAGAGCATTCATGCGGCAGGTGTTCCGGTCATATCTTCTTGCGTGGACGTCGCCAACGTGCGGCTTGTCTTTGAGAATGGCTGTGTTGCCAATATAACTGCCAGCCGTATTTCCCTGAAAAACATGCGAAAGATACGTATTTTCCAGAAAGATACCTATGTTTCGGTCGATTATGCGAATCATGAGATTACGATCGTCCGGAAGGACGGGAAGGGCGCCGGGCTTCCCATCCCCGGCATGTTTTTGCAACGAACAAGCTTTGAGAAAGCCGATTCCCTGGAATCTGAGCTGGAGGCATTTGTACGGTCCGTAAGAAATCGTGAGGCCCCGTTGGTATCGGGGAGAGACGGGCGGAATGCCCTGCGGGTTGCCCTTAGCATCATGGACCAGATCAATAAAACATTAAAGTGCCTAAAGTGAGCTAAAGTGACCTCTTATCATTCGCTTAATAGGGATAGACTTTTGTTAATTTTGAGAATCTATATACTCCTCAGGTCTCAGGTTTCGGGTTTCAGAAACCAGGTTCCAGGTGTCGGGTGTCAGGTTTCAGTTTTTGCGTTTCTCTTTCCTGACACCTGAACACTGACACCTGAAACCTACATGTGCCCTGAAACCTGAAACCAAAACGGGATAAAGATTTAGGTCCATATAAGAATTAATCTAAGTACGAATTTAATAAGCGAACGATGAGTTGTGAAGTTCCAACACAGAAAAATCATGATTATCGCCGGAGAAGCCTCCGGTGACATGCACGGTGCGCATCTGGTAAAGGCTATTCGGGCTCTCAATCGAGAGCTCGATTTCTTTGGGATAGGTGGAAACGCCCTTCAACAGGCCGGTGTTCGCCTGATGGTTGACAATTCCCAAATAGCTGTCGTCGGGATTTCGGAGGCCTTTTTGAAGTTCAGAGTCATTCTGAGTGCTCTCAGGGTTGTCAAGAAAGGGCTAAGTAAAATTCGCCCCGATCTCCTTATTTTGATCGATTTTCCGGACTTTAACCTGCACGTTGCCGCTGGTGCCAGGAAACTGGGTATCCCTGTCATGTATTACATTAGTCCGCAAGTATGGGCGTGGCGGACCGGGAGGGTAAAAAAGATCAAGAATGTGGTTGATCATATGGTCGTGATCTTCCCTTTTGAGGTAGCCTTTTACAAGAAATGGCATGTCCCCGTGACCTTTGTTGGGCATCCTTTACTGGACAGCATGACGTCAGGGACATCGAGGGAGAAAAAGGGAAATCTCAAGGGGGACAGCTTGCTGATCGGGCTGCTGCCTGGAAGCCGAAACGGGGAGATTACGCGTCTCCTTCCCACCATGGTGCAGGCGGCAGATATTCTTTCGGAACAGCTTCCAGGTATCCGCTTTGCTATACCTGTGGCCTCTTCGGTGGACAGGACCCTCGTAGAGACCATTGTTGAGGGGGGAACCGCAAGGTTTTTGATCCTGCGCGATGGGCTTCGAGATGTATTGGATGAGGCCGCATTGGTCATAACAGCTTCTGGGACGGTGACATTGGAGGCGGCCATAGCGGGCACGCCTATGATTATCGTGTATAAGGTATCGCCTCTCAGTTACTGGCTTGGAAAGCGCCTGATTCGCGTAAAACATATTGGCATGGCCAACCTGGTTGCTGAAAGACCGATCGTGCCAGAGCTGATTCAGCACGAAGCGTCAGCCAAAAAGATTGCCCACCAGGCGTCACAGATGCTCAGAGACGAAAAAGGGCTTGCTGAAATCAGGCACAAGCTGCGTCACGTTGCACAGAGTCTGGGCGCTCCAGGGGCCTCGAAACGGGCTGCGGAGGTAGCCATCAGGTTGCTTTCGAGCAACTGTGTTTGTTGAGTTTACATGGTTTCTTGTGTTTGTTGAGTTATAACCCGACAAACTCAATGAACCCGACAAACTCAACAAACTCAACAAACCCAATGAACCCAACAAACTCAATGAACCCCGTACGGGATACGTTGAAGTGGTGGCTGGTCGGCTGGCTCGGGAAAGGTTTGACCGACCTGATTTGCAGCACGATCAGCATTCGGACTATTGACTTTGATAAAGCCAGGGCGGAGATCGAGTCAGGAAGATTTATCTTTGCCTTTTGGCATTCGAGAATACTTATGCTTAGCTACCTTTACAAGCGGTTGGGTGCCGCCATCCTCGTCAGTAGATCCAAGGACGGGGAGATCATTGCGCAAATACTGAAGCGTCAAGGCCATAAGACAATCCGGGGTTCCACCTCACGGCACGGCGTTCGGGCCCTGGCAAGGTTAATCAAGGCCCTTAAGGAAGAGATTTGCCCCGGAGTTGTGGTTCCGGACGGTCCGAGGGGCCCCCGGTTCAGGGTTCAGCCCGGCGTTATAACTCTGGCTCAAAAGACAGGATATCCTATTGTACCTCTCAGCTACAGCGCTGAGAGGATAAAGATCTTTGCAAGCTGGGATCGGTTTATGCTTCCCTATCCGTTTACCAATGGTAGCGTTATCTATGGCACACCTATTTCAGTCCCGTGCAAAGTCGATGCAGAGACAAAAGAGGTCTATCGCGCAAACCTTGAAGCAGAACTGAATCGAATCACAAAATTTGTGGACCGATACTATGGTCACGCGATAGACTAACACCCAAAGTGAGCTAAAGTGAGCTAAAGTGCCTAAAGTTAAAGGAATAAAATAACCTTTTAAGAAAGGGTTTTTTAGGTCCTCCGTTCAAATCTTTTCCTGTTTTATATCCAGTATGGCTAAGAACAAGAAACGCCGCACAGATTCATCAAAAATATACCGGAGAATTCTGGCGCTTGTAAAATTACAGTGGCTTCGTCTCCTTGTGGCCATGTTGTGCATGATCCTGGTGGCATCGTTGACCGCAGCAACGGCCTATCTTGTCAAACCTGTACTGGATGAAATCTTTTTTAATAAAGATGTTAGGATGTTGAAGTTCCTCCCCCTTGCCATCATCATACTCTACATGTTGAGGGGGGCTGCCTACTTTGGACAGGCATATCTCATGAATTATGTGGGCCAAAGCATTATCAAGCGATTGCGTGATCAGCTTTACAGTCACATTCAGATGTTGCCCCTGTCCTTTTTCCACAAACATGAGACTGGCGTCCTGATGGCAAGGATTATCAACGATGTTAACATTGTCAAAGGGATGGTGTCCAATGCTATCACAGGACTGTTAAGGGATTCCTTTACAATCATAGGCCTACTATTCGTTATCTTTTACCGGGACTGGAAACTGGCCCTGATTGCAGTCACTGTTTTTCCTGTTGCTGTAATTCCCATTGTGAAATTCGGCAGGCGCGTACGGCAGTTCAGCACCCGGTGCCAGGAAGCCATTGCAGACATGAGTTCCCTTCTCCATGAGACCTTCACAGGTACGAGAATCGTAAAGGCATTTGGGATGGAACCGTACGAAAATAAGCGTTTTTTTGAAAAAACTGTTCGGTTGTTCAAGTATGAAATGAAGGCAGTAAAAGTCAAATCCATGTCTTCGCCTGTCATGGAACTGCTGGGTGGCATCGGTATTACCTTTATTATTTGGTATGGGGGATACAAGGTGATCACGGGGACCTCGACACCGGGGACCTTCTTTTCTTTTATGGCCGCGCTCATCATGTTGTATGCGCCTGTCAAGAGAATCAGTCCACTGAACAACGTTATCCAGGAAGGCCTGGCTGCGGCCGTTCGAATCTATGACATTCTCGATACCGATTCGGACATTATAGAGCGGCAGGATGCTGTGGAGCTCGAGCCAAAGGATCACGGAGTGGTTTTCCGAAATGTGTCTTTCAAATATGACGAGCAACTGGTCCTTAGAAACATCAATCTTGAGGTGAAGAGCGGCGAAGTTATAGCCCTGGTAGGGGTCAGCGGCGGTGGCAAGACCACCCTGGTGAATTTGATTCCGCGCTTTTATGATGTGACCGAAGGGGCAATCCTCATTGACGGGCATGATGTCCGGGATGTGATCATTGGCTCTCTTCGCAGACAGACAGGCATTGTCACGCAAGACCCCATTCTTTTCAATGATACCATTAGAAACAATATTGCCTATGGCAATCTTGATGCGTCAGAGGCCGACATCATTGCAGCTGCCAAGGCCGCCTACGCTTATGATTTCACCCAAAGTTTTTGCGACAAGTTCGACACTATTGTCGGCGAAAGTGGCGTACGGCTTTCCGGGGGGGAAAAGCAGCGCATTTGCATTGCCCGTGCGCTTTTGAAGAATGCCCCTATCCTGATTCTGGATGAAGCCACCTCCTCACTCGATACTGAGTCGGAGCTGGCTGTTCAGCGTGCCCTTGAAAATCTGATGAAGGGGCGGACGACCTTTGTGATCGCCCACAGGCTTTCCACTGTTCGACATGCTGATCGGATCATCGTGATTGTGAACGGGACGATTGTAGAGGAGGGCAAACACGAGGAACTCTTTGCCCTCCATGGCGAATATCATAAACTTCACGAGATGCAGTTTGAAAGCAATAATCATCAAGTGCCCCCTGTATGAGAGCCTCAAAAGGTGAATCGTAACTGTTCACCATCTTTCTATTTACCGCGGAGAACGCGGACCCGCCTGCCACCCGCCA
>DAOVOU010000022.1 GCA_030629475.1 Desulfobacterales bacterium
ACATTGATGATTGAAGATTGAACAATGAAGATTGAACAATGAAAAAACAATCGACAATCGACAATCCCTGGCCCAGACCTGACTTACGGAGGCAGCAGCCTCTTCCAATCAAGTCGCACCAGGGCGGGCGTAAATCGACAATCAAAAGACGGTGAACTCTGAACCTGTCAACGCCTACCTATTTTTTTAGAGCACCTGTCTATTTTGGTGCAATTAATGCATAAAGATCATTTGTAATAGTTCACCGCAGAGTACGCAGAGAACGCAAAGAGAATATAGATATAGAAAAAATCTTTGTTTTTGTACTCAGCGATCTCCGCGTTCTCAGCGGGGCCTGAACGGTTACGATCATTTTTAGCCGGTTTAGCTAGCTTTGAAACGGGCTCAACGGGCCAAACGGGCTCAACTATTGATTTTCCCGTTTAGCGCTCATTCCGAGAAGGGGCTTAAAGGTTTTGTGCTATTCTGCCGATATAAGAGCAACAGGATATTTTGGATCTTCAGGAGTAGGGCAATGGAGAAAATCCTCTTTTCCACGCCAGAGTTAGCCCGCTTTCTGGGTGTATTTCATACCACTATCAGGCGATGGATCGAGCAGGGCAAGATAAGGGGCATCAGGGTGGGAAGAAATTACAAGATTCCGGCCGATGAAGTGGTCCGAATATTGAATGATCATAACCTGCCCCTGCCTGAATCGTTACGCAAATATAAGCTTGGGTCAATAAACGAGGGTGAGGGCTCATCCACAGTGCGCCATCGTGGTTCTGTCCTGGAAAAGCTATTAATCGTTGAGGAGATAGAAGATCCGGCGATTATATGCCGCAAGGAGGCTATCATATGTGCCAACCAGGCCTTTTCAAATCTGGTGGGATGTTGCCAGGCGGATCTAATTGGCCAGGATGTTGTAGAAGTAATAGACGGGACTTTTCACGAAAGATTACTTGATTTGACGCAAAAGCGCTGGGAGGATTCTGATCAGGGCTCCCCACACTATGAAGCCCACTTGAAGACAGATAAGATGGGGAAAAAGAGGGTTGAGATTTCAGTTAGTTCCCTGAAGCACCTACCGGATGCTTTGCTATTGATTATAAAGGGTACTTAGGGCTCTAATTCGTAAATCCGGTGACGTATTTTATGTCAGGGCGGCTCCTCGGGGTAAACTGGAACCAAAAAAGTGCCTAAAGCCCGCCCTGGCGCGACGCACACAAACGGTCTATGGACTATAGAAGCCAGGTCTGGGCCAGGGTTAAAACCCAACAAACCCAAGAAACCCAACAAACCCCAACATGCCTTCTACAGAGTTATCAGACCGGGATTTCAGACGGTTCAGCGACCTGGTTTATGAAAAATGCGGCATCAATTTGCATCAGGGCAAAAAGGAACTGGTCCGCGCCCGGCTGGGCAAGCGGCTGCGTGAGACAGGTTTTAAAGATTTCAATGCCTACTACAGGTTCGTGACCCAAAAGGACAGCGGGGACGAGCTGGTGAGGATGCTGGATGCGATCTCCACCAACCTGACCAGATTTTTTCGGGAAGAAAAGCACTTTGATTTTCTGAAGCAGGTGGTTTTCCCGGCTTATGTGGGGGACAAAAATCGAGCAGGCTTCCACAGCCTGCGATTCTGGAGCGCAGGATGTTCAAGCGGGGAGGAGCCCTATTCTCTGGCCATATGGGTGTTGGAATGTCTTGGAAAAAGCCCACGCTCTGATGTGAAGATTCTGGCGACTGACATATCCACAAAGGTCCTGGCACAGGCGAACAGAGGCGTCTATCCGGCAGTTAGACTCGAAAAGATACAGACAGCTGTGGTCAGGAAGTATTTTCAACGGGGCTACGGCAGGCAGGAGGGTTATTTCAAGGTTAAGCCGTCATTAAGAGAAATGATTGAATTCAAACGGTTTAACCTTATGGATCCGTTTCCTTTCAAAGAGGCATTTAATCTCATTCTCTGCCGAAACGTGATGATCTACTTTGACAAAAGGACTCAGCAGGCCCTGGCGGAGAGATTCTACGACGCTCTACTTGACGGGGGTTATCTCTTCATCGGACACTCAGAAACCCTGACCGGCATTAATCATCGGTTCAAATACATCAGGCCAAGCGTCTATCAAAAGGCCGGTCGGCATAAACCCGCCCCTACGTAAGTGTCGACCAATAGGCTAAGTAGTGCCTGAACGAAAAGTCATACTCAGGCAAAATTCGAATATCGAAATCCGAAATTCGAAACAAATTCGAATACCGAATGACAAAATGACCAAAACTAATACATTGAAAATTCGATGTTTTTGTCATTGGAGCATTTCTATTTTTGTCATTGTTTCGGATTTCGTGCTTCGGATTTCGAATTTTTGACCGAAAAAACAAAGGTTTTCGGTCAATAAGTTGTAAAATTTCCGAGACTTTTAGTTGTAAGGAGGGCGAACATGGATATAAAATATGTTAATCCTTTCATCAATGCCACGCTCAACGTCCTTGAGACTATGGCATTTACCAAGGCCGAAGCCGGAAAGCCATACGTAAAAAAGGGCCAGGTTGCCCCGGGCGATGTTTCAGGGGTGATTGGCCTGACAGGGAATGTGAGCGGAACTATTTCGGTCAGCTTTGCCGAAAAGAGCATTCTGTCCATTGTCTCCAACATGTTTGGAGAGGAGATGAAGGAACTAAACGAAGAGATAAAGGATGCGGTCGGTGAGATTACCAACATGATCTCCGGGCAGGCAAGGCAGGAGTTGGAGAACCTGGGCAGACCCCTGCAGGCGGCTATACCCACGGTGATTATGGGCAAGAACCATAGTATAAGCCATGTGACCAGTCACCCCGTCATAGCCATCCCCTTCAGTACCGCCAATGGGGATTTTACGATCGAGATATGTTTTGAACAATGAAAGGAATCGTAGCTAAGGAGGACTGAATTATGGACCTAAACATGAAAATATTAGTGGTTGATGATTTTGCGACAATGCGTCGCATTGTCAAAAATGTCCTTAAACAAATCGGCTTCACAAAGATCGTAGAGGCCGACGACGGATCAACCGCCCTTGCGGTGCTTCAAAAGGACAAAATTGACCTGATTGTATCCGACTGGAATATGCCCAAGGTAACAGGGCTGGAGCTGTTGAAAACTGTAAGGAGCGATGAGTCCATGAAGGCTATACCATTTTTGATGGTCACTGCAGAGGCCCAGAAAGACTATGTGATACAAGCGGTTCAGGCCGGTGTAAGCAATTATGTCGTAAAGCCTTTCACAGCAGAGGCCCTCAAGGAAAAATTGGAGAAGATATTCGGGTAGGCGTTCACAGGTTCAGAGTTCACCGTTTCAGCCGTCGTAGCCTGCCGACTTCGCCATAGTAGCCATAGGCTACGACGGCTGAAACGGCTACTATGGCGAAGTCGGCTCAGGGTTACCTTTCTCTCGTTGGCCTTGCTCGTAGGCCAGGGGGTGACAAGGGGTCAGCCCTCAACAATTGTTCGGTGAACCCTGAACCCGTGAACCGTGAACCCGTGAACGGTTACGACCTTGCGAGTTAGCTCCCGGGCCAACTGCCATGCCTCAATATCCTCAAATCGATCTATTCTCATGCCTTCTCCAGTCAGAACTCATGAATCAACGGTTCAGATTTTCGGTGAACCCTGAACCTCTGAACCGTGAACCCGTGAACGGAATAATGGATAATCACACTTCTTGATAATCCACTTGAATTATAATCAAATCTGATTTAGAGATGAGCCTGCGTGGCCTATCCGGTCATTGCGCTTGAGCTGGACCAGATTCGTTATGACAAAACCGACCGAAAAACTCTTGATAGTGGATGATGATCCCGAGATTCTGGAGATCATCGCAGATATACTAAGAGAAGGAGGCTATGCCGTCGATACAGCCCCAGACGGCGTAGAGGCCATAAGATATATTGATGCTGAGTTCTACGACCTGGTTATCACTGATCTTAATCTCCCCGAGATTGACGGGATGATGGTCCTAAAACATGTTGTTGATCAATCACCTGACACGATGTGCATTATCTTAACCGGTTATGGCACCATTAAGGGCGCCGTTGAAGCTATCAAGACAGGAGCCTTTGACTATATAACCAAACCGATCAAGTCGGGCGAGATACTGATGGTAGTGGAAAAGGCTTTAAGATACAAACAGCTGGAGAGAGAAAACATCCTTTTGAGGCAGCAGCTCAGGAAAAAATATCGATTTGAAAACTTCGTTGGTGACAGCAAGCCAATTCAAAAGGTGTTTGAACTCATAGAAAAGGTAGCGGATACAGACAGCACAGTATTGATCACCGGGGAGAGTGGCACGGGAAAAGAATTAATAGCCAAGGCCATCCATTACAACAGCTGCCGAAGAGACAACCATATGGTTGTCATTAATTGCGGGGCAATACCTGAGGAGCTTTTGGAAAGCGAGTTGTTCGGGCATGAAAAAGGGGCCTTTACAGGCGCGCACAAGACCCGCATTGGCCGCTTTGAACTCGCCAATGAAGGGACAATTTTCTTAGATGAAATCGGGGATATGAGTCCCAACCTTCAGGTTAAATTGTTAAGGGTGCTTCAGGAACAGAAATTTGAACGGGTTGGAAGCACAAGGACTATCAAGGTGGATATACGCACTATTGCCGCAACTAACAAGAACCTGATCAGCGCAGTGAACAAGGGCGCATTTAGAGAAGACCTTTATTATCGACTCAATGTTATTCCAATAAAGGTCCCTCCTTTAAGGCACAGAAAATCGGATATTCCCTTACTTGTGGATTTTTTTCTCAAGAAATTCAACAAAGAAAAGCGAAAAAACGTAAGGGGATTTTCATCTGAAGCGATTGACGCCCTCCTCCAGTATAATTGGCGTGGGAATGTGCGGGAACTTGAGAACCTGGTGGAAAGGGTTATTATCCTTGCAAATGGTGATGAGATTGGGGCAGAGGATATCCCCGAATCTCTTAGAGGGCAAGCCAGAACGATTAAGTCTCTTGAAGTCACCATCCCCCCCAAAGGCGGGATTCCTTTTGACCAGGCTGTTGAAGAATATGAGAAGAAATTGATTTTGCAGGCCCTGAGTGAGACAGACTGGGTCACGACAAAGGCAGCAAAATTGCTCAATATGAATCGAACCACCCTCATCGAAAAGATGAAAAAGAAAAAACTTCACAAACCCGCCGTTGCTTCACAAGCCATATCCCCCTTAGTCGAGTAGTCAAGTGGAAAATTGGCCCGCCCTGCCCGCCCTGGCGCGACACGCTCGCGACAGGCTATCACGCTCCCCAACCAGGTCTGGGCCAGGGGTGCTTCAGCTTGTCGTAAGCTATCAAGCCGGCAACCCAGGCCCGCCCTGGCGCGACATGCTCAATTTAATCTACTAAGCCTATAATCCCGGTCTGGGCCAGGGTCTGGGCCAGGGTCAAGTGGTTAATCCGCTGAAAGCAGAACTACTCAACTACTCGACCACTCTACCCCTGGCCCAGACCGGGTTTGCAGGGATTACAGCTTGATTCAGGCATGTCGCGCCAGGGCGGGCACCCGACCAGTTGCGAAACGAAGTGGGGCAAAGTTCTAGCATCATCGTCAAAAACCTGACAGGTCCCTCCTTGATTGGTATCCGTTCATAACTGTTACGCGGTAGGCGGAATTGACTGTATTTTCTGATATTTTCCATCCGCCTGCGGCGGACCTCCGGCGGAACAATTATCAACTGACATCCCCCCTTTCCATCGTCTGCCCGATATTGACAGGCATTTCCTTGGCACAGTAATTGCTGAAGAACCTGTCAGACATGTATCCTGCCCCTTTTTGATCACCTGCTGAACTTGGGGGCTTCGCCTTAATTGGAATAGTGGATGGCAGAAACTTGTTGTCACTAAATGGCTAACCCCGTCAATAACTTGATTAATCGTCTTAAACCACTACCTCTGGTAGTGGTATCATAAGAAGGTTCTACCGTTTTTCGAGCGGCGAAGCCCTCCGGGGCGTAGGCCCTACGGGCCGGAGGCCGCGTTACATAAAATCGCGGAGCGATTTTATAAGTTATAGAAATTCCGAGACATTTTGATGCCCGTGAATTTTCCGTTTAAGAGATGCCTTCTCATAGCATGGCTGAGCATTGTCTTGAGTCTTGTGGTGGCTCAGCATGCAAAGCCCCACACCCTTGCCATGATTCATGAGGTGTTGACGAAATCGGAGGAAGGGATGTCCAGCATAATTGTCAAGCTAAGTGGTGATCCTGCCTACAAGGTGATCGGGCTGGGGAGAAGTGAGATTTTGATTGCATTAAAGGATACTGAGCTCTCCAAGGGGCTTTACAATAAGAAGATCACAGGTGATGGGCTGATACAGAGGGTAGAAATCAACAAGAGGCCTAACAATGTGAGCTGCTTGCTTGTCAAGCTCCGCAAACCGTATATTGGGATTGATCACCAGATAGAGGCCAGCAAAGGCAGCCTGCATGTCCAAATAACGGGTGAGGGTGGCTCTCCCAAGAGAGCCTTAAAACGATCTAAAATCCGCAATCCCTGCCCGCCAGTCGCCTTCGCCGCGCCCGGCATCGCGAGGCTTAGCCGGGGCGGACGGGCTCCAGGCGACCTGCCCGCCATTGCCACGCATGCCGGCAATGAAGCCGCCCGCTGTACCCGGCGATGGCAGGCGGGTGGCAGGCGGGCGCAATCCGCAATCCCTCCGGGGCATAGGCCCCTACGGGCCGGAGGCCGCAATCCAAAAAGTGTATCAGATCCCTTACCTCTGCATCCGGAGACCCCTGCCCCCGTGGCTTTGAGTAGGCCGGGAGGTATAGATCGATTATTGAATCCGGACTCCAGGGACACCACACCAGACACAGATTTTTTCCTGGAGGCTGCGGGGTATTTTCAGGTGGGCAGGTGGGAGAAGGCGATCCTGATTCTTAGTGAAGTTATTAGAGCTTATTCTAAGAGCCCCCATTTAGAACGGGCCTATTTTTTACTGGCAAAAAGCTATGATCATATGTTCAATGAGAACATTTCAGAGCATTTTGTGGAGGTAATGAGACACCACCAAGATGCGATGAGCAAATTTCCCGATTCTGTTTTTGTACCTGATGCCATGGTATCCATCGGGAACTGCTACCTTAAGGTAAAGAATTATTATGAGGCTTTGGCCTATTACAGCC
Organism: Desulfobacterales bacterium; assembly: GCA_030629475.1. Taxonomy (GTDB): domain Bacteria; phylum Desulfobacterota; class Desulfobacteria; order Desulfobacterales. The sequence continues at coordinate 7,145 of DAOVOU010000022.1, forward strand.
TTGTGTGTCAGAACTATGAGGCCTATGCAGCGGCCCCTGAGGCTATGTTTAAGCGAGGAAAAATCCTTGCCCTAACCAAAAAACCACAAGAGGCCATTAAGAACTTTCAGCAGGTTGAGAGGCTCTACCCCGAAACGCCGTTCGCCAGTTCGGCAAAGATCGAAAGGGCGAAGGCACTCTTTGAGATGAATAGCTTTAAGCGCTCCCTTGGGATGCTTGATGAAATCATGACCGCAGAGCCAAACAAGGTGTATGAGAATCCGGATATTCTTCTGTATTCTGGCTATAACTACTATGAACTTGGAAGATTAGAAAAAGCAAGGGACGCCTTGTGCAAGGTTTTGAACTACTATCCTGATATAGAATCAAATCATTTGATCCTGGCAAGGATTGCCGACACCTACCATGAGCAGGGTATGAAAAGCAAGGCATTGAAATTGTACAATATGGTGTTAAGGAAATACCCTGATAGCCAAGGGGGCCTGATCAGCATGCTTCGTCTTTCTGCTGATATAGAAAAGGTTGAACTTCAAGAGCTGCTTTCCCCGGGAGTTATCGAAGAAATAACGTACAACAAGCCTGCATGTGAGACCTACAAAGAGATCATTGAGACCCATGGAGACAGCCCTCTGTCTCAACTTGCCGGGCTGAGGCTTGCTCTCGAACAGCAGAAGGACAAGGACTATGAAAAGAGTATCGATACCCTCAGGGATATCCTGACCAAATATCCTGATACCGCTTTGAAGGAGCAGATCAAGTCTGCTCTTCGAGCATTGGTGGAAGCCATTTTTGAGAAGGAACAGCAAGCAGGAAATTACGGAAAAATCGTAGGTTACTACGAAAAGATCAAGACCGAGCTGGGCGTTGAAGATATGCCGAATCTCTTCATGATACTCGGCGATGCGTACAGAAGGCTTCATCTGTACGACCGTGCAATTTCCGCGTTTGAAGAGACAAAAAAGTCATACACAGATCAACGTCAACCTGCGACTCTGCTGTTCGGTCTCGGAGAATCCTTTTATAAGGTGCAAAGGCTTGAAGAAGCTCAACGGGCGATGGAAGCCTTTGTTGAAAGATATCCTGAGGAGACACAGGCGTATCAGGCATATTTCCTGATAGGTGATATTATGCTGAGGCAAAAAGAGTATGAAAAGGCGATAGCAGCTTTTAATTTGGCCATGCAGAAAGATCCTGACGGACCTTACAAGATCGACATACTTTTGGCCATGGCCGAGGCATCAGGCTCCCTCAGGGATCATGACAGGGCATCCAGGCTGCTGAAGAGGGCTATCGCGTTGATGAATCAGAACAAGACTGATTCGGCTATGGGCATCTGTGATGCCTATTGGCGGCTTGGTGAGACGTATCTTAAACTTGGAGACAACGAACAGGCTGTGTCTGCCTTTGAAAAGGCTCTAGAAGTCAGTCCCAGGGGTCGGGACGACTACGGTCTCCGATTCAGGATTGCCCAATGTTATCAAAGGCTTCGGGAGAGAGATAAAACAGAGGCAATATTGAATCAGATTATTGCCTCTGAGGACCCATTCTGGAGCAGGATGGCTGAGGCAAAGATCAATGAAATTGAGATAGATATGCGCCTCGAAAATTTCAGCTCATTGAACGGGTGAGGATTTCTGTGCATAAAGGTCATATCTTAGTCGTAGAAGATATTAATCAAGAAAGGGCCGCCTTGTGCGAGGTCTTGAAGGGTTGGGGATATAGGGTCACAGGCGTTGGCAATGGTGTCAGTGCCCTGGAAAAACTCAAGGGCCATAATTACGACCTTGTCATTTCTGATCTTAGGATGCCAGAGTTGAATGGCTTGGAGCTATTAAAGAAGGTTGATGAGGAAAAAATCGCCGTTCCTGTCGTCGTCATTTCAGGATACGGGACGGTAGAATCTGCTGTTGAGGCCATGAAACTGGGCGCCTTCGATTTTGTTTTGAAGCCTTTTGCACCAAAAGCCATGAAGTCTATGGCTGCAAAGGCGATTCACAGCAGGACAACTGTTTCATCCCCCGGGGCAGATTCAGATCCAGTTGAACCTTCCATTACTACCAGCAATTCTCAAATGTTTGATCTGTTGGACCTGGCAAAGACTGTAGCCAACAGCAAGGCATCTGTGTTGATTCAGGGGGAGAGCGGTACGGGAAAGGAACTCTTTGCTCGTTTCATTCACAACCAAAGTTTTAGGCGTAACAAAACTTTCGTGGCCGTAAATTGCGCAGCGCTTCCCGAAGGCCTTTTAGAAAGCGAACTCTTTGGACACGAAAAGGGATCTTTTACCGGGGCAGTCTCAAGAAAACTCGGGAAGTTTGAATTGGCCGTGGGTGGCACCATACTCCTGGACGAAATAAGCGAAATGAATACCCGGCTTCAAGCCAAGCTGCTTCGGGTATTGCAGGAATCGGAGATTGACAGAGTGGGTGGTCGGCATCCTATTCCCATAGATACTCGCGTGATTTCAACTACTAACCAGGATATTGAGGCGGCCATACGGGCAGATAAGTTTCGAGCGGATCTATATTATCGCTTGAACGTCATCCCAATCAGACTCCCGTCTCTACGGGACAGAAAGGATGATATACTGCTGTTAGCTAATCATTTCATTAAGAAATACAACAAAATTGATGGTCGCAACGTCAAGGGGTTGACAGAAGATGCAGCCCAGACTCTCATGTGCATGCACTGGCCCGGGAACGTAAGAGAGCTGGAAAATATGATGGAGCGGGCCGTGCTCCTTTGTCGAGGGGAACTGATCGACAGAGATGCACTTCTTATAGGGGAGAAGCCGAAACCTGTCGGGGTGCCTGAGTTGTCATCCATACCGGCTGGTTCTCTAAAAGAGATGGAAAAAAGGATGATCATGCATACCCTTGACCAGACGAATGGAAACAGAACCCATGCTGCTGATATTCTTGGTATCAGTGTGCGGACTTTAAGAAATAAGTTGAATGAATACCGAGAAAAGATGTCCGCATCAGGCGGACTATGACAAAGGCACGCTAATTGCTACATATGAAAATAAAGGTAACCGTTCACGGGTTCAGAGGTTCAGAGGTTCACGGTTCACGGTTCACGGTTCAAAGATTAACCTGTCAACGGTCAACGGTGAACCGTGAACCTGACAACCTGAGTAGTTACGAGGAATCATCATGCCCATCAAGTCACTATTTGGAAAAACATTTCATGCCATTGAGACGTCTCTTGACATAGCCAAAGAGCGACACGGGCTCATAACCGGCAATATTGCTAACTTGGACACGCCGGGTTACAGGCCGAAAGACATCGATTTTAGAGATGCCTTGAAGGATGCCCTGGAGGGAACATCGGTTGATCTGATTCGAACCAACCCGCGTCATTTTGGTTCCAGTGTTTCTTATCTGGAGCCATCCTCAAGTAGCGCCGTCTCGGTCAATATCGATGAAGAGATGTCAAAGCTTGCGGAAAACAATCTGCGGTATCGGACAAGCGCGGAGGTGCTCTTGAGGAAATTGTCGGGGTTAAAATACGCTATAACAGAAGGAGGACGATAGCATGGATTTTTTGACCGCACTCCATATCAGCACAACAGGCTTAAGCGCGCAGAGGCTACGAATGAACATCGTTTCCACCAATCTAGCCAATGTGCATACAACCCGCACCCGGGCAGGGGGGCCGTACAGAAGGAAGTTAGTCGTCATGGAGGCCGTGCCAATTGAAAACTTTGAGTTGATCTTAAGATCACAGTCTGAATCACTGCGTAGAGTCAGGGTGGGTGAAATTGTAGAAGACACCGCTCCTTTCAAACAAATGTATAGCCCGGGTCACCCTCATGCAGACAAGGCGGGCTATGTTTCTATGCCCAATGTGGATGTCGTGACTGAAATGGCCGATATGCTGATTGCCAGAAGGTCTTACGAAGCAAATGTGACCGCCATTGGGGCAACCAAAGCGATGGCCCTAAAGGCCCTTGAGATTGGAAGATAGTTGTGTTCATAGGGTTTGTTGTGTTTGTTGTGTTCATAGGGTTTTAACCCAAGAAACACAACAAACACAACAAACACAACAAACTACCTAAGACAGGAAAGAAAATGGCTGACTTAAGGATTCAACACAACATGCAGCCCGGTCTGTATCAGGGAGACAGAAAAACTCGTACCAACTCTCAGGGCTTTGGTGATGTCATCAAACAGGCTATAAAGCGGGTGAGCGATATGCAGCTACGGGCCGATCAATCTGTTGAACAGCTCTTAAAAGGAGAAACTGGTATCCATGAGACAATGATAGCCCTTCAAAAGGCCGATATTTCTTTTCGTCTTCTGCTTCAGGTTCGAAACAAAGTGATGGATGCTTACAGGGAAGTCATGCGGATGCAGTTCTGATTCCAATCGTTAATCGGTTGTCGGTTGCGCAGCTCGTTTCGGTGCTCGGTTGTGGGAGCGGCTTTCTAGCCGCGACAATCGGGGCTGAAAGCCCCTCCCACAGCGCCCTGCCCGCCCTGGCGCGACAGGAAAAGAGGGACCGCAGTCTTTCAACATCCCGGCCCGCCCTGGCGCGACATGCCTAAATTAACTGCCAGGCCCCATAATCCCGGTCTGGGCCAGGGTCTGGGCCAGGGGCGCGACAGATCGTAGGGGCGGCCCGCCCTGGCGCGACACCAGAATAATAATCGGTGCCATATGAAAACCCGGTCTGGGCCAGGGGTTTATCCCGCCCGAATGACAGGCGGCGTAAAGCCGCCCCTACGAGAAAAACCCGGCCCGCCCTGCCCGCCCTGGCGCGACAGCCTTGGACGGATATGTCATCCCTGTCATCCCGGTCTGGGCCAGGGGCGCGACAGAAGCTGGACAATGTCACGGAGAGAAAAACCCGGTCTGGGCCAGGGCTTACGTCAAACGGTTTGTTGAGTTCATCGGGTTTATCGGGTTCATTGAGTTAACCCAACAAACACAACAGACACAAATAACTCAATAAACTTGTCTGTCTGTAACGAGCAGCGCAACCGATAGCCGAAAGACGTTAACTTGAAAGAAGGGCGAATAATAGATAGTTTTCAGAATGTGTCAACAAAAAAGTCATGTGAAGATCTCAAAGCCTTTGCCGAATCCAGGTCAGGACCTTTTCGAACTCCTCCTTCAGTTCTGCGAACGCCTTTCCGCGGTGACTGACCCGATTTTTTTCTTCCGCAGAGAGCTGGGCAAAGGTCCTGTTGAGCGGTGGGTAGTAAAACACGGGATCATAGCCAAATCCGCTATTCCCGCCAGGGGCCTCAGCGATGACCCCTTCACACCGGGCCTCATATGTGAGGGCTACGCCAGAAGGCACCGCGATCGAGATCACACACATAAAAGCCGCGGCCCTATTGGTCTTACCCTCCATCTCGCGCAGTAACCTGGCGTTGTTTTCTGCGTCAGTGGCATTCGGCCCTGCATAGCGGGCCGAATGGATCCCAGGGGCGCCCCCTAAGGCCTCCACCTCAAGGCCGGAATCGTCTGCCAGGGCGGGCAACCCCAGCACCTTTGCCGTGAAAGAGGCCTTTTTATAGGCATTCTCATCAAAGGTTGTACCATCCTCTTCAACGGGAGGGATCGGGCCGAAATCGTCCAAATTCTTTATTTCCACAGGAAAGTCTCTCAAGAGCTGACACATCTCTCGGGTCTTTCCTGCATTTCGTGTAGCCAGCACCAACAACTGCCTTTCTGTCATGGTTTTTTCCCTTTATCGTTATTC
>DAOVOU010000253.1 GCA_030629475.1 Desulfobacterales bacterium
AGATAGTTACCCACGGGATTTATATCATTCAGGAACCCTTTCACGGTGTACTGTTACCTCAGGTAGCTACAAAAAATGGGTGGGACAGGCTTACTTTTCTGGATCAGACCTGTATGAAGGCAGGCCTGGCCTCTGGTTGCTGGAAAGACCAGGCAACCCAGATCAATATCTTCAGTGCTGAGATCTTCGGTGAGAAGTCTGAAGGCCTGCTGTCCTAAACGCCTTTCTTAAACGTTTTTCTACTAACGGCGGGACAACCTACTATTACGTGGCCGGAAGTATATATCAAGGCTCTGAAAGTGTGAGCCTGGCTCGTTTCATAATTGGGACCTGGCTCCGCTCAGCTGCCTTTATCAAACCATCATCCAGAGTTGCTATAGCTACTCCTTTCCTCATTGCGAGATCAAGATACGAGGCATCATAACTTGAAATCTGATGCTCTCGTGCCAAGGCCAAGATTTCTCTCATCATCCTTTCAGGCGACTCCTGTTCAATCATAATTGGGAGTTCGGTCAGTAAGGCGATAAACCGTGCACTGCCGGCCTCGCTGAGGCGCTTCCTACGTTCAGCCACCAACAAGACGTTTCCCACTTCCAACGGCCAGATTGACGGCACTATTGCCTTGAACACCTCCAAACTGCCCAGAATGGCATCAGCGTATTGGCTTGTTTCATCTTGGAAACACCATGCCATGACCACAGAGTTATCAACGACAAAATCTCCTTTCACTCAGTGCCTTCCTTCTTCAATCATATCACGGATAGAAAGCCCACTGAGACGGTGTTGCATACGGAATTCACGTAACTCAGCAATGATTCGCTTTGGGTCTTCTTTTCTTAAAGACTCCGGAGGTTGCAGCTCGGCCACTGGTACTCCATGTTTTGTTATGGTTATTCGTTCACCCTTAAACACACGTTTAAGTAATTTGGGAAGATGTGTCTTGGCTTCATATGCACCTACTCTTTCCATGGCATCACCTGTCAGACTAGTTTTAGACTAGTTTAGCTGGCATGCATTGAGCTGTCAATAATGAAATGGGGCCAGGTCAGGGCTCCGTCATTGTTGGCCCTAACCCTTTAAGATGATTATTTAAATAGATAAAACTGGTTTTTTCTTTTGACATATGATATAAGGTCGGCATGTCTCAAGCCGCCTTGACATCCCAAATTGATGAGACTTCCCCTTTGCGCTCTGTCATAGTGCGTCCCATCACCGCTCTTGAACGTTCAAACTGGGACATACTCATGGCCAAACATCACTATCTGGGCTTTAAATCCCTGGTCGGCAAATCAATTCGCTATGTTGCCGAACTGCAAAACCATTGGGTAGCATTACTGGGGTGGTCCACTGCGGCCTTAAAGTGCAGACCCCGGGACCTCTGGATTGGCTGGCCAGAAGTTATCCAATGGCAACATTTGCATCTCATCGCCAATAATTCCAGATTTCTGATTCTGCCAGACATCCATATTCCCAATCTCGCATCAAGGATTCTGAGCCTCAACCTGAAACGGCTCGCCAACGATTGGCAAAATATTCACGGTCATCCTGTGCTGCTGGCAGAAACATTTGTCGACACAAGCCGTTTTGCTGGTACATGTTATAAAGCAGCCAACTGGATTTACCTGGGGCAAACACGAGGTTTTGGTAGATCCTCCAGCCGTTATTTCCACCACGGACAATCCAAAGCCATTTTTGTGCGTCCATTAAACAACAGGGCGCTTCGTTGGCTCACAAACCCACTTTCTAATTCAAAGCTGACTCGAAAGGTGGTACCTATGAAATTCACAAAAAAACAAATCGAGAATCTCATTGATACTCTACGAGCCCTTCCTGATCCACGTCATAAACGAGGTGTCCGACACAAAAACATCTCCATTCTGGCTATAGGCATCTGTGCTGTGTTATGCGGATCTCGCGGTTACACTGCCATAGCAGAATGGGCAAAGCGTTGTCCTCAAAAAATACTCAAACGTCTATGGTGCCGTTTCAACGAGAAGACTCAATGCTATGATCCGCCCAGTGAACCAACCATCAGACGTTTATTACAATCTAGCGATGTTGAGGCCGTAGACCAATCTCTAGGCGCATGGTTAGCCAGCCTTTTCACTGGTACAGCTATCGGCTTTGATGGAAAAGTCCTTAAAGGGGCTCGTAATGAGGACGGCTCCCAGGTTCATTTGCTCAGTGCCTTCGTTCACCAGGAAGGTATCACAATAGCTCAAAAGCAAATCGCATCTAAAAGTAACGAAATTCCCGCTGCCCGCCCCTTATTGGAACCCTTGGATTTGAAAGGACAGGTGGTTACCGCCGACGCTATGCATACTCAAACCAATTTAGCCCGTTTCATTGTGGAAGAGAAACAGGCTGACTACTGCTTTACAGTGAAAGATAATCAGCCAACCCTTAAAGAAGACATCGCTACCCTCGCCCTAAACGAGGGTTTTCCCCCCTGAACATGAAACCATTGAAAAAGGTCATGGCCGTTTGGATATCCGCAAAATTTGGACCAGCACAGACATTAATGATTACGTCGAATTTCCGTATTGTGGTCAAGTAGCCTGCATCGAACGTTATAGTGAAGATCTTAAGTCAGGAAAAACACGCCAGGAAACCGTCTATCTCATTACCAGCTTATCACCAGATAAGGCCAACGCCGAACGTTTACTCACAATCAACCGCGGACAATGGGGCATCGAAAACCAAAGCCACTACGTTCGTGATTTCACCTTTGATGAAGATCGATCTCAGATACGCTCCCGTTACGGCCCCCGAATGATGGCCAGCTTACGTAACTTCGCAATTAGCCTATTACGCCTCACAGGACACAAAAATATTGCCAAGGCCCTGCGTAACACGGCCGCCAAGCCTCACTTGGCTCTACGACTGATAGGCGTCTAAATAGACACGCCTCTCATTTTGAATGATTTCCATAATGCCGAAAATTTCGGCAAATGGTCTCCTATTGTCAATTCCCGCCGCTTTCACTCATTTTCCTCAATACCATCGCTAATAACCAACTTCACCAACCAACTTCCACGAACTCAACTAACTCCTGATCCCGATTCATATGGACTTTGACGTTGCCGTGGCCGGGAGGTAGCCGCCCTTTACAACAAGCCGGAAACTGTGATACTTTCCTATTTCTGTCGGGAACCGGAAAGCTATGCCGCAGTCATAAGATCGGCAATTGCCTTGAACGCCTCGTTTTCCAACGCCCAACGAATGGTGGGACAGTACCTGGCCGACGCATATACTACCCAAAAATTCTGACCCGTATTCAAGTAAAGGAAAAACTGGAAATGGAACCTGAACTCTCAAAGGAAAAACTCTATGACTCTGTTATAGAAGGTCACCCCTACGCTCTCTTTATTGTGGACAAGGATCTCAAGATCCGGGAATTCAATCCAGCAGCTGAAAAACTAACGGGATGGCAGAAAGGGGAAGTCATTGGAAAATCGTGTTCTGAGATCTTGAAAAGTGATATCTGTGAAGAAAACAGCCCCTTCATAGAACCGTCCCAGGAAGAAAGGATCTGCGTCGGGCAAGACACAGCCATCAAAACGAAATCCGGTCAGGAAGTCGCCGTCCTTTTTTCCGCTACGTCTTTCTGGAACGACGGCCAGTTCACAGGAGGCCTAGGGATATTAATAGAAGCAACAGAGATCAAGAAAATGGACATCCACAGGAAGAACATCATTTCCATGTTCACCCACGATTTCAAGGCACCAGTAGCCATTGCCGGCGCTTACCTTTTCAGGATCATGGAAGGGAAAGCAGGAGAGCTTACAGACAGACAGATGCAGTATCTGACGGCCGCCAAGAAAGAGATTCTGAGGCTGGACGGCTACATCCACGGATTTCTTGACGCCATGCGCTTCCAGACCGGACAAATTCCACTCTATTTCATGCCTTGCAGCATAGGAGAAATTCTCTATGAGCTCGCAGAAGGATTCCGGTTGAAGGCCGACCAAAAGAATATCTTGATTACAATTAATCTACCAAAGATGCTTCCACCCACTGTACTAATCGATAAACAACAGTTTGAAAGGGCTGTCAGTAATCTGCTTGACAATGCCATAAAGTATTCCCCTGAAGAGAGCGAGGTCATGGTCAGAGCTGTAGAAAAAGAGGATTCCATTCTCCTGGAAATCAGAGACCAGGGCCACGGGATATCCCAGGAAGACCTGCCTCATATTTTCGAATACTTTTATCGCAGCAAAGACAAGGCCGGCCAGGTGACAGGAGCCGGACTGGGTCTGGCTATAGTCAAGGGCATC
>DAOVOU010000047.1 GCA_030629475.1 Desulfobacterales bacterium
AAGAAGTGAAGCCTGACGCGCTGCCAGAACCCGGGGTTCAGGGCATACGTGAGAAGACGATTATGCTGGCAAAAAACAATGCTGACAAGTCACAACAGGTGATCAAAGGCTGGCTGCAAGAGGCGGAATAAATGGCACAGGTCAAGTTATAAAATCGCTGCGCGATTTTATGCAGCGCGGCTTCGCCGCTTAGAAACTGCACAGATCGTCAAATAGTTGAGTTGTTGAGTAGTTGAGTTGGGAAATAAGCATGTTAAATAACCATATTAGAGCTGCAATCATATCAAGTGTCCAATTTTTAGGCAAACGATATGAATTCAAATAATAATAACCACTCAACCACTTAACCACTCAACCACTTAACGAGGTCTGTACAGTGAAGTTAATGGGCAAGAAGATAACGGGTCCGCAGAAGGCCGCAATATTTCTTTTGATGATGGGGGAAGAGTATACTTCGGAGGTTTTCAAGAAGTTGGAGCCGGATGAAATCAGCAAGCTTGTCTCCTACATGTCAGAGACCAAATCTGTTCCCCAGCACGTCTTGACGCAGATTATGGAAGAGTTTCTTGAGAATATGGAAACCGAAGGTCAATTAATGGTGGAAGGTCAATCTTTTCTAAAAAACGTGGTGGACGGCTCACTAGGCAAAGAAAGGGCCAGAGTCGTCTATAAGGAGCTTGAAAAGAGCAAGAAGAACGTGCCGTTCGGTTATTTTGACAGTATGGACTGCAATATGGCAGTCAACTTGATCAAAGGGGAACATCCTCAAACGATAGCTCTGATACTGGGATCCTTGAGATCTCACAGGGCTGCCGAAATCCTTTCAGGCTTGCCAGAACAAATACAGGCCGACGTTGCAATGCGTATCGTACAAATGGAGCAGGTACCCAGAGAAGTTATCCAGGAAGTGGACCAGGTACTTCACAAGGAGGTTAGGGGCCTGGGCGATTCCGGCAGTAGGGAAGTTGACGGTACGACGGCCCTTGCCAATATATTGAACGAAATAGACAAGAGTTCTGAAGAACAGATCCTGTCGTTGATTGAAGAACAAGATGAACAGATGGCTGATGAAATCAGACAACTGATGTTTATTTTTGAAGATCTTCTCCAAGTGGATGATCGGGGTTTTCGAGAGATATTAAAACAGGTAGATAAACAAGAACTGAGTGTGGCCCTCAGGACTGCATCTGAAGAATTGAAAGAAAAGATCTTTAGCAACATGTCGGAAAGGGCAGTGGAGATGCTTCGGGAAGACATGGAGATCATGGGCCCTGTAAGGATCTCTGAGGTCGAAGAAGCCCAGCAAAAAATCCTCAGGGTCGCCAGACAACTTGAAAGTGAAGGGAAGATCATACTGGGGAAGGGGAAAGAAGATTCCCTTGTCTAAAACTATGACAGAGACCGGCACCCAAATGTGAAATGTGAGATTCTTGAAATGGAATCCTTTCAAATGTCAAATCCCCCTTTGGCTTCCGACACACGTCCTAAGACCTTTGAGCCTTCCTATACCGGGTCGAGCGACGATAATACGCTTCGATTTATGCCCTTGTTTGATGACAGGGAGGATGACGGAAAGAATAATAGCGCGGATGACAGGGAGGATGACAGGGAGAAGGCTAACGGAATCATAGAGGAGGCAAAAAAAAAGGCGAGCTTGATCGAAAGTGAGGCCTACGAAAAGGGCTTTGCTCAGGGCGAAAAAGATGGCCTTGAGATGGGGACCAAGAAGCTTGAGAAGATTCTAGACCGAATCCATGGCACACTCCAGGATATGCTCGCTTACAGGCAAGAGTTTATCAAGAGATATGAAAATGAGATGTTACATCTGATCTGCGCTATTGCTGGAAAGGTTGTGCGGGGCGCGGTTAAGCTGGACAACCAGGTTGTTCGGGAAACCATCCTTGAGGCCTTCAGCCTTGCTGCCGATCGCTCGGAAGTGACAGTAAGGGTCAATCCCGAAGACGTTGAGTATGTGAAAGAAGTAAGGCCGGAATTCTTTGATCGCATCAACGAGCTAAAATCGATCACGATTGAGTCTGACCCGTCCATTACCCGCGGCGGGTGTTTTATGGAAACCGCTTTTGGCAAGGTGGATGCCCGCCTGGAAACCCAGTTGGAGAAGATAACCAAGGCAGTTGAGCGTGCCTTTGAAGAAGAAAGTGTGGAATTTGTGAATCGAGAATCGTAAGCCGGAAACCGGATGCCAGATGCCGGATGCCGGATTTGGCTTTGCCATGTGTAATTTTTCTCACATCTGGCATCGTGCATCTGGTATCAGGCATCGTTAGACTCGATTCACGAATAACGATTATGTCGAGCGATCTTAGCAACATTGCCTGGAATCAATATATAGATGCTGTAAACGCCTGCCAGTGCTTAACGGCTGAGGGGAGTGTTGTCAAGGTCATTGGACTTGTTGTGGAAGGGCTCGGTCCGGGGATGGGTGTGGGGAGCGCTTGCAATATCCAGAGTGCGGATGGTGAGGAGATTCTGGCTGAGGTTGTCGGTTTCAAAGATCGAAGAATTATTCTGATGCCGTATGGAGAAATGCGAGGCATCAGTCCCGGGTGTAAGATCACCTTGGTTAATGAACGCCCTCGTGTGCCGGTAGGGGATGCTTTTCTTGGAAGGGTGGTCGATGGTTTGGGTCAGCCTATTGATGGGCGCGGGCCAATACCCTCAAAAGCTCATTATCCCCTGTATGGCGAGGTAGTGAATCCTATGAACCGAAGGCCTATCCGCGAAGTGGCGGACCTGGGTATTGGTGCGGTCAACACCCTTATTACGGTTGGCAAGGGACAGCGAATGGCTATTATGTCTGGCTCGGGTGTTGGCAAAAGCGTGTTGATGGGGATGATGGCACGATACACTACTGCTGACGTAAGCGTGGTTGCGCTGATTGGTGAGCGGGGACGCGAGGTCAAGGACTTTATTGAGCAAGATCTCGGTGAGGAGGGTCTCAAAAAATCTGTTGTGGTAGCGGCAACCTCGGATGTGTCGCCTTTAGTAAGGATGCGGGGGACCTACCTGGCAACAACCCTTGCAGAGTACTTCAGGGACCGGGGTCTCGATGTAATCTTGGTCATGGACTCTATCACCAGGTTTGCCATGTCATGCAGGGACATTGGCTTAGCCGTAGGAGAGCCGCCCACATTAAGAGGATATACCCCTTCATTCTTTGTTCAACTGCCCAAGCTTCTGGAACGCGCTGGCAGTATTGACGGCAAAGGGAGTATAACCGGTATCTACACGGTTTTGGTCGAAGGGGATGATATGAACGATCCTGTGGGAGATGCTGTGCGAGCTACCGTAGACGGCCATATTGTACTTTCAAGAAGGCTTGCCAATCGTGGCCATTATCCGGCCATAGATGTGCTTGCGAGCGTAAGCCGCGTGATGCGAGAAGTGGTGGACCCTGAGCACTTGAAACTCTCTGAGAAGCTTAGAGACGTTATCGCTACCTATCAGGACGCGGAAGACTTAATAGCTATCGGGGCATATGTTGACGGGAGTGATCCAAAAATAGATTATGCCAAAGGTATGATTGACAGTATCAATGCCTTTTTGAGACAGGATATTACGGAGAAGGTGTCACTTGAGGTTGGACTTGACAACCTCAAGGGGCTATTCCAGGGCGACGATCATGAAAAGGTTTAAATTCAGACTCGACCCGGTGATCCGGTATCGAGAGTACCGGGAACGGATTGCCCAGATCGACCTGGCCAGAGAGACACAGGCGCTTATTGAAAGTAAGAACAGGATTTCCGAGATCGAACAGACCAGACGGTGTGCTGTTAGTGAACTTGACGGCGAGCAGAAGGAAGGGATTGAAGTTGATCGCTATCGGGTCTTTACAGCCTATTTACAAGGGTTGCACGACGAGATTTCATCCGAAAGTGGGCGCCTGGTTGAGATTGGCAAGAGGATAAGGGAAAAGCAGCAGGCGGTCAAGGCCGAAACGATAAAGAAGAAAACCCTGGAGTGGATTAAGCAAAACGAATACAGTAAACACTTGGAATGGATGAATCGGGCAGAACAGAAGGCAGCAGATGAGCTGATCGGGCTGAGGAGAAAAGCAGTAGGCAGTGGGCAGTAAGCAGTGGGCAGTGGGCAGTGGGCAATTTGTATGGTGCCTACTGCTTACTATGATAGACGTCCCAAGAATTTTCTGACCAAAAAGAAATATGAAGTTCGGAACTAAGCACATAAAAGTCTACCTGCCGGCAACGCTATTGGGCTTTTTGATTGTAAAGCTCATGGTTGGCGGAACGCTCCTGTACATGAAAAGCTCTGCGTTGCCCGTGCCTGTGTTGGATAGCAGACCAGCCTTAGCCGAAGATGCCGATTCCCCTATGCCATCACAGCCATCTTTGAATTCCCAAAATGTGGGGGCGAGCGTAGAAATCCTTGAGTGCAAGCGTGCTGAGATAGAAACGGAAAGACGGCAACTGGAAAGGGAACGTAAACAACTAACGGCACTTAAGCAGGAAATTGAGGCAAAGGTTATCCGGTTATCGGAAATCCAGGACAGTATCCAGAGAAAGCTTGATGAACAAAAGACGATTCGTGACAACAAGATCAAGCATCTCATCAAGATATACACCACCATGGCCCCGAAAAAGGCCGCGGCCCTTATAGAAAAGCTTGATATGGGGGTTATTATAGAATTGTTTTCAAGGATGAAAGGGGAGCATGTTGGGCAGATACTTCCCCACGTGTCGGCTGAGAAGGCGGCCAAGATCAGTGAACGCCTTGCCAGGCGCAATTGAGTTTATTGGGTTTGTTGGGTTTGTTGTGTTGGAACATAATAAACTCTATAAACTCTAGAAACCCGATAAACCCAATAAACACAACAAACCCAACAAACCCAATAACGTCAGGGTCGTTCCACTTTTTCAATATTGATATTGAAAGTCCCCTGGGGTTGGGTGGCGGGAGCGATCTCCGGCTCGGGTACCCGACGCGTACCGTATACGATGCTCTCATTTCCATGGTTGTCGGTGACCCTCTTCACCGGCGTGCTATTGATGATCTGCATGATCATCTCGTCTGAAAAGCCAGCCTTTTTTAACATTCCTATTTGTTCCGGGGACAACTCGGCCTTCTTAGGATTCTTATAACGGTCAGCCAAAATTACGGCCTTCAGCATTTCATCATCGGCCCCGGCACTCTTGAGTTTCATCAAAAACTCACCAGTTACGGAACAGGTCTGTTCGGCGATCAGCATTTGAATCACAGTATCACTGATCTTTGCCTTCTTCATTCTGCTCATATCATCAGGACTGACCAATGAGTTCATGGCCCAGACCACACCGCAAAAGATTATCGTCATACCTACCAGGGAGAGTGTAATCAGTATCTCGGAATTTCTGCAACTCATTGACATCATAGACATTTTAGTGGAGATCGATTTGTGCCATCCACGTGGTTAGGGTTTGTTGTGTTCATTGGGTTTGTTGTGTTTGTTAACTCAATAAACCGTGTAAACACAACAAACACAACAAACACTAAACATAGATATCCACCAGATGTCCTTTTTCAAAAGGAATGACGCGACGCAATCGTTGGGGCTCATGATTGTCGGAATTCTTGGATAACTCGGTGTCGTTTTGGCCCACAACAGCCGTGCTTTGGTGAGGCCTGGCAAGATATGTTTTGCTCTTTGTAATAGGTACGATAGCCATATTTTGGTTGGGATTAACTTCCATGGCTCAGCACCCTCCTATTTATCGGTTAACGGACCAACTCAACGCTATAAGCATATTTTCAAAAAGTCAAGCATTCTTGTTCCGGGTTGCAAAGATATGGGAAATATTTTCCTCTCCAGACTTTATCATGGAAAAACTTTCATTCTAAGACCAACCTAGAGTGCCTGGTATTGGACATGGTTTCTGCAAGAAGTTGTATTTATTGACGATACATAAAAGCACCTTTTCTGGCATGCTCATTGCTCACAAGAAGTTCAGCAATTACGAAAACCGGAAGTAAGCGTTCACTCCGTTTTCCTATTGAGACCCGCCCTGGCGCGACGTGCTTGAGCGGTCGGCATAAAGCCCTGGCCCAGACCGGGTTTTTCTCTCCGTGGGATTCTCCAGTTTCTGTCGCGCCAGGGCGGGCCGACCCTACGTAGGCGGGTTTATCCCGCCCGTTTGTTCTGGGCCAGGGATGAAAAACTTTAGAAAAGGATGAAAGAAACCCTGAACAGGTACAACCAGAAAATACCATAAGGAAGCCATGAATCCACAGTCAATGAAGCTTGCTCTGATTCTCAACAATTTGAAGGTTAAAACAAAGCAAGGGACTTCAGGACATGAGACCAGGGGCCCGAAGCGTAAGGGGGGGGTGTTTTCAGGGCTCTTAGAGCAAGCCCTCGAGCCTGGAAGGGCGCCGCATTTACAAACAGACAAGAAAACAACAAAGACAAAGGGAACCGGGCCGGGATGGCTTGAGCATTTTAGAAATCGATTAATGTCCTTGGGCGCTCCCCTTAAAGAGATGTCGTTATCCCGCGAGGCACTGCCTGATTTGAAGAAAATCCTTATTGGGGAGGGATATTCAGAATCAGAGATTACCAGTTTTCTCAAGAAACTGCTTCATGGAAAACCGTGGCATGAGATTAAGCTCGTCGAACTTTTGGAAAGACTTGCTGAGTTGAAGGCCTTGTCCGACAAAAAATCCGCAGATCCTGCCTTGGAAGTGTCGGCCGTGCCCTACCTGGAAGCTGTACTGAACCGCCTCGGCCTGGATCTTAAGGAAGTCAACAGGGCGATAGAGCAGGCAAGGGCGGAGGGAGGACGGCTTAATCTGAAAAGCCTTGTCCGGAATCTGAAACAGGTCCTTAAGGGCTTGCCCGAGGGAAATCAGCTCATAGCTGACGAAAAGGCCGCCCAGGATATAAAGGACATGCTAGCTCGTGTGGGGATAGTTGATAAAGCGAGCAAGATCGATGGTCCCATCTCTTTGGAACGATTTGTCCGGATACTTGAGCAAAGGGTGGCCAGTCTGATGCCCCCCAGCCTGTCGGAAACCCAGATCGAAAATCATGTAAACGCTCTTCTGGCCAACGTGTTGGTGGCAAGGAAACAACAGGGTGGAAAGTCCGGTGTAGAGTCCCTTTATGCCAATAAACTTAAGGCATTACCCGATAACGACTCGAAGGCCAATCAGGGGTTCAAACAAATAGCGGAGGGATGGAAGAACTCCGCATTTCAGGGAAAAGAAGATGAACTGTTTTCTAAAATGGAAAAACTGATCGAAGCCGCAGGAGGGGCGCGTGGCAAAAAGGCGATCAATCAAGATAAAGCGACCTCGCCACATTGGGTCAGGGAGGCGATGACGAACCGCGGGCCTGCCCCGGATGCCATTACTAAACAAGGGGCAAGGCCGATTCCCCTTCACGTTGTCAACCAGGTTGCAAGACAGATCTCGCTTTCCCTCCGGCGGGGAGAGAATCACCTGAGGCTTCAATTAAGGCCCCCTCACCTTGGGGCCATCCAGATTGATATGGACATAAAGGACAGCGTGTTAAAGATCGGGATGACCACAGAAAACAATTCAGTCAAGGAATTCCTGATGTCGAGTATCCAGGAACTCAGAGAGACCTTACTACAACAGGGAGTAAAGCTTGATAGAATAGAAGTTCAGGTGAACTACAATCTTGGCCAGTCCATGGCCCAGGCCCGCCGTGGGCAGAATGGCTTTCAGCGGCAAAGGCAGGGACAACGGGGTGGACCGGGTGCGCTGGCAGGTAATGGAGATGTCTCGGAGACAACAACACCCCGCATCATTCGGGCAGATGCGCTCGTTGACCTGGTGGCTTGAAGTTAGTGGTGTTTATTGTGTTTGTTGAGTTCATTGGGTTCATAGACATGTAGGCTGGGCATTGCTCCCTGAGGCTTAGGCTCTGCAAACCAGAGGCCCACCAAAAAAGGATTTTAACACAACAAACACAAGAAACTCAACAAACTACTTATCTCAGAAAGGAGTCAAACCATGTCTATAGCAGCACTTGGACCAACCTATAACAACACGGATGAGACGCCACGTTATGCCAACCCGAAAGATGCGCTGGGTAGGGACCAGTTCCTGAGGCTGCTGGTAGCCCAGCTTCAGCATCAAGACCCCTTAAACCCCATGGAAGGCACAGATTTTACTGCGCAACTGGCCCAGTTTTCCAGCCTTGAACAGTTGTTTGGGGTGAACGAGAGCCTGACGGGTATTCAGGAGGCGCTCAGCGTGCAGGAAAACGGTGATCTTCTCGACTTCATCGGTAAGACAGTGAAGGCTGAGGATAACACGATCCTTGTTAAAGACGGCAGCGTGGTATCAGGTTCATACACCTTAGAGGATCGGGCCGACGTGACTGTTGTAGTTTACGACAGCGATGGGTATGAGGTCCGGACGCTTTATCCGGGCTGGCAGGATGCTGGCGAGTACGATGTTGACTGGGACGGCAGGAATAATAGCGGAGAGATAGCAGAGGACGGCACCTATACCTTTGAGGTTAGCGCTAAGGATGACGCCGATCACTATGTTACGGTAAATACCTATGTTTCGGGAGAGGTCACGGGCGTGACGTATGAGTACGGGTTGCCCTATCTGATGATCGGGGATAAATTGGTAAGTACGAACCAAACTATTATAGAGGTCACGAAAACAGTGGCAACCGAGTAAGCTCCGATTTCGGATTTCGGATTTCGGAATGCGACGATTTTGGAATGCGGAATGCGGAATTGGGGTTTTCAACTTTAGTTCACTTTAGTTCACTTTAGCTCACTTTCACTGATAACCAGTATCCAGCAATGAGTGACGAGCAACTAGCCAATAACGTCAAACAAAGGAGGGAAATAGAATGTCACTTTCAAGTGCACTTTTTTCAGGCATCAGCGGCCTGAGCACCCTTGGCAATGCCATGACGGTCATCGGTGACAATATTGCCAACGTGAACACGGTCGGTTTCAAGGCAAGCCGGGTCACTTTTCAGGATGTTCTGAGCCAGACCGTGGCTACCACGGCCGGTACAGCCCAGGTAGGGCGCGGTACCTCCCTGGCAGATATCTCCTGCAGTTTTGCCCAGGGATCTTTTGAGTCTACCGACTCGACCACGGATCTGGCCATCGGAGGTGCCGGTTTCTTTGTGGTTCGGGATCCTAACAACGAAAACAATGAATTTTACACGCGATCCGGTGAATTCCGGTTTGACAAGGACGGCAATTTTGTCAACCCGGCGGGCTATATTGTTCGGGGATGGGCCCTCCACGAGGACACGGGTGATGATGTAGGGTCGATTACCGATGTTGTACTCCAGTCCTTTACATCGTCTCCCCAGGAAACCGACCGCATAACAGTGATCACGAATCTTGATTCCGATGCAACAAGTATGTCAAGTTCTCTCTCAAATGCGTGGGACGGGACTCTATCTACGCCCATAGGTTCAGGCAGCTACGAATATCAGTCAACTTTGAAGGTTTATGATTCCCTGGGGAGCACCCACGATATTACCACCTATTACGACAAGATTTCAGGCACCGATTGGGAATATATTATTACCTGCAATCCTTCTGAGGACAAAAGATCCGGTTTTTCCGGGACAGCAAGTGCCGGTCTATTGGCAAGGGGGCAGATCACTTTTTCTGAGAGTTCAGGAAAGATCACTGATCTGACATTTGAAGATCTTGCTGCTGCAACCGGTCACGAGCA
>DAOVOU010000128.1 GCA_030629475.1 Desulfobacterales bacterium
AATTTGTCCAGTTTTCTTTGAAACTTGCTGGCATGGATAGCCGATTCCCATGCTTCTCTCTGAAGGACCCTCCTGATGTGTGGATCATCCACCTTATCCGCTTCTCCGCCCTAATGAGGGATCAACTTCTCATCATACTCGACGTAGGATTTGAGCATCGTGGCTCGGCTGGTTGGATAATAAGGGTAGGGGGCGGGTGTAAAGTTGGGTTCTCCCCCCAATTCACCTATGATCATTCCCAGCCAGTGCATATGCCACATCTCGTCCCTCGAGATGGAAATGAGGCTGGCACCCAGAGGGGTGTCTTCCCCTTCCATCCAACCGTGGACAAGATACCGTATGATAGCTGCGTGCTCATCAGCAAGATCCCTGTTCAACAAATCAATCAATGCTTGTTTTTCCATGAGTAACCTCCCTCTAATTACTTTGAATTGAGTTTGAAGCTGTTGGGAAAAGTCCAAGTGGTCACCATCCTGAAACGAAAGCCTTGTACACCGACCAGCCACTCACCACCTGAGTCAAAGCGAGGATCAAAAGAACGAGATTGCTCAGGCCATGAATCAAGGGAAGGGCCTTTCGTTTCTTTTTGTTACGGTTCATGTATAGACCGGACGCGCTACCAAAGATGATAAAGGGAGTCATTACAAAGGCGACCGCACCATGGGCCCCGGTTATGAAGAACCCATGCCAGTAAAAATACACCATGGTCACGCCCCCTATCATGCCACCCAGTAATGTCCCCAGAGCAATCTCTCCCAATAGGACATGCCGCTTCCATCTGAAAACCGTCTTCTGATAAAATAGAGCATCCTTAGGCGGAGTCAATGAGGCGAAGCCCGTAAGTTCACGCCTCACTATCCAGAGTACACTGTGTAAAATCAATCTCTTTTCCGCACCCCTTGCATACATGCTTTCTGTCAAACTCGTCTGAAAAGATCTCTTTCTCCTTCCCACAGTGGGGACATTTACAGATGAAAGACCGTAAGTGCTTAAACTGTTCAAAACCAGGGCAGTGTTGCGGTGTGGTCATGATTATTCCCTCTTACAATCATCAAAGGCTCTTCCTCTCAAACCAGAAAAACAAAGGAATAATGACCATTATGAGAAAAATTATGACGATCCAGTGGTTGATTCCCAATAGGCCGGGGAGGGTAATTTTACCGAACTCACCCCACGCAAGCACATTTGTTTTCAGGGCAGGATAGACCTCGGCATATATGGCAGCACCACACAGCATGCCAACAATGCCAAAAAGGCTGTCCCATCTTCCTTCACCCAACGCGCCAACGGCTGTCCCCGGGCAATATCCCAGAAGGCCCCAGCCAGCACCAAAAATCAAGGCCCCAACAATGTTGGCTCCGAGCATGGTTGGTTTCAGTCTCAACTCTACCAAGCCCAAATCATGGAGCAGATAGATACCGACCATGGCCACAAGCACTGTGGAGAGCATGAACTTAACAATGGCAAGATCTTTAAGGCGAAGGGCGCCCAATTGCCTGTCGTATCGTAAGACCTGACCTTTCTCAAGGAGAAAGCCGAAAATAATCCCGGTAAAAAATCCCCAAACGAGCAGGCTCATCGACTTTCCCCTCCACCATAAAGAAACCTTGCCATGATCATTCCTGCAATAAAGAAGCAGATCAGGGAAACATAGCCGCTTACAGCCAATTGACTCGAACCGGCCAGTCCGTGACCGCTTGGGCAACCGCCGGTCATGCGGGCCCCGAACATGGCGACCATACCGCCGACAAAGGCCGCAATCCACCTCTTTAGCCTATCCGGCCCAAATCTTCTCTCCCACATGGGCGGTAATGCCGTAAACCTGTAATCCCCCGAGAGCTTGGAGGCGAGGAGGGAACCAAAGAATATGCCTGCCACAAACATCCACTGCCAGTCTATTTTGACTTTTGTCTTTACAAAATAGTCCATCTTTGCCACCCGTTCACGTGCAAATATTTTCTCGATCAGACCGGCTGAACGGACAAAGGTTGTGGATGCTCCCACATATTTTCCGGTTATCAGGACCGACAGGCACAAGAGAATGCCAGCCAGTCCCCCGGCCACATAAACGGACCAGCTCTTTTGCTTCAAGACATTATTCATCATTCATCTTCCAGTTGCTTCACGTCGAATCAATACATGATACCGGCTATCAGGCTTATAGCCTACACTTCACTTTGGAGGTCACTCGATAAGCTCTTACGGTATATTTTGCCCTCGGTGCCCCTCCCATGGTGCCGTCAAATGGAGGAATCCCAGTACTCTCTGACATTTTCGATGCATTTCTTTTTTTCTTCTTCAGAAAGATTGGATGGGTCCTTTAAGTCACCCAGTTTACATATGAACTCGTTTCCTACCTTGTCTTTCACAAGGACAAACTGCATTGCCGTTGATTCGGTTACTTCTGGTTTGTATTCCATTTTTTCCTCCTTCTACCTTAATTCAGACTTGCACACACCCGGAGACAAAGTCCACCATTGAAGGCAAATAAGGCATCTTTTCCGGTTCGGGACCCCTTGGCCCGATCTTCGGTTCGTCTCATTGGCTAGGTCACCATGAATCTCCAACCCGGCTCTTCCATCATGGGCTGGAAAAACATAATGTAAGGGCCTCTCATTAGATGTGCCATAACGCCATCATCATGAATTTTTCTTATCCTGTGATTGACCAACACCTTGGCAAAGCCCAGTTGGGCCATTTCTGCTGCATCCCACTCGCTGTGGATGAGATATTCCGGGGGGCAGGGCATGGCATCGGGTGTTTTGAACAAAGGCTTGGGATCCTTCGGCGGATTTGCACCCAAGGTTTGTAGGGATTGTACCATCGATTTCGGATCCATCATGAAGCTCCCCAAAGCGCAAACGCCGATCTGTTTAAGGATCATGTATCCCAGAAAACCGGTCGAATCCGACAGCGCCCCCATGGTATCAATGGCTCCTTGCTCAAAGGCCTTTTCTCTGCCGGGTTTGACGGTGTGCTCGGCCATGGCCACGCAGCGCATGGGTTCTGACATGACTTACCTCCCTCTAATTTCATTTCTGCTAGTCTGTTGGCTTCAAGCTTCGATCAGCCGACAAATCCACCTTGCAAGAACCGCCGATCTTAGCTTTCACCCCCCTCGTTGATTCCTTCAGGGGGCTTAAGTCTATCTGATTGTTCAGAACTCAGCTCCCCTTCGCTACGCAATTACCCCTTCTTCAACTTAAATCCCAGCCACTCAACCATCTCCTGGATGTTTTTTGACATATACCACCGTCCATCGGCAAAACTACCGTAGTCGGCCCCCGGCATGGCAGAAGAAAAACGCGTCGAATTGGCAAAGAATAACCACTGCTCCACCCACTTTTGGCCATGGCAGACACGACAAACTTTTCTCACGGTCTCTCGCCCCTTTTTCTGCTTCTTTTCATCAATCAGATATTTGGCCACAGGTTCAGAGGTGAACTCAGTTGGCAAGGGCCGTCCGGCTTTGGTCCTGATCAACGTGGTATCCGGAGATTTCGGATGCGCATGGTCGTGAACCAATCCGAATATCCGCCACGATAGGCGATCGTTCATCTGATGGGTCCGTTCTGATAAGACCTCACCTTCGTCAGAGACCACAAGACTGATATGGCAGGTAGCACAGGTAGGGGCGGTGAAGTCTGTTCCCACGGCCCAGGGAACGGTCTTGAAATCCCAAGTCTTGCCTTCATGAGAGCAAACCCGCCCCGGGATGCCGCTACCATGCTGGGGCACCGGCAAATGAAGCCCATATGGCCATGTTAATAGCTGCAATCTCGTCTTCTGCCTGCTCTACAATCAAACCCATCTGTTTGGCGTAGCCTGCCAGCTTCAGACTGATGGAGGTGGAAGGCGTCATGGGATAAAACGAGCAAAATCGCAAACCTGCTGAAAGAGCGCCAAGCGCAATGCCCTCGTTTCCGTTCATCCCTGACCAGTTGCATCGGGCATTATAAAGACCAGCACATCCAGCTCTCGATCAAGCATAAAGAGCCCGCGCATTATGCTTTCCACAAACCGTGCAAGTTACAGTACTCACGGACTGTGACTTGTTCTGCATCAATATCAAACGTAGCTTCTGGGGCGTCTCCGGGCTTCAAGAACTGACGATATGCCCTTCCGTCACCAATGACTTCAATCCATTCAATATAGTGTTTTTCCTCCATGGGGAGGGCAACACTTCCCACTTTTACGCTGATGCCTTCTGCGGTCTTTTCTACCACAGGCACGTGCTTCTCCTTGGCAGCATCAACGGTATTCTCAACAAAAAGCTTCATCGGTTGCTTGCAGCACACAAGCTCACCTTTGCCCTCATGAAGCACTTCCACAATGTTCCCACAGACCTCACACTTGTACACTTGCAGTCTCTCCGTCATTTTTGCACCTCCCTTTTCTTGTCAGCGGTCTCAAGACCGGCTGCTCTCATTGACGTTTGACAGACCTTAATTCGGCTCAGAGACGTCTCCAGCCACTCCAAACAGGAAAACCGTTTTCATCTCGCAGCCTTAGTACTTGGTCTCCTTTCTTGACTTCTGAGGCAATAATAGCTTGCTTCCCTGCAAAGTCGATTCTCGAACCTCTCACATCAACTCTGTCCTTGGGCTCAATTTTGACGTCTTGGTTTTCAATGTACCACCCTGGCCCCAAATGCACAGATACTGTTTCCTTGTCAGTCTTCACCATCACATGCACACCGTAGCACATCCCTGTCTTTGGGGTGAACTGCTCTACGCTCACCACCTCACCGCTAATGGTCTCGACAGTCTTGGGATCATACATCTTCCCATACTGAGTTCCCGGTCCCCAGGCACCGCTTCCTCGCCACCTCATGCCACGCTGAGCAAACGACTCCGTGGCGACAAACAGGCCGATAATAGAAATCATCGCTACTAAGGTTCCAATCTTTCTCATTTTGTCCTCCTTCTCTTGATTGGTTGCAATAGTTCATGACTCAGGGCAAGCAGAACCGCTCCATGCAGCGCCTCCTCGATAACCATAAAGGGGAATCGCTTGGGTTTCAATCGGATCTGTATGTTTCCTTTATGGCATCTCGGATTTTAGTATTCGGGTTTCAAATTTGTCGTCCTAACCAAAACGCTCGAAACGGCAGAGCCTTTTCAATTCTCAAGGCCAGGCTGAGGGTGTAGCCTCAAGTTATTGAGAAGTTACGTGGTCATCGCGCACTCCCTCATTTTGCTGCCTCAATACTGAGGGTGGCCGTATTCACCTTTATACGTGTATATTCTGAAGGCATGAGGTGCAAGAACTCACCCACTGAGCTTGGAACAAGACTGTAGTAAAGGATAGCCTTAATGGTTACAGGACCCGGGGATATATCTTGAGGTATATTCCATGAGTAGGTCTCGATCTTTGTCTCCCGGGGGCCAATTCTGTAGTCTACTAGCGTGTTTTCAGCCGTGTACCATTGACAGATCGTCATTCTTCCTTTCGGGTCAAGAAAGGGTCTTCTAAAAATCCTTACCCCATCTGGTGTATCACCATCTCTCTTTACGCCCTGAAATTCTTTCATGCCCATGATTTCACCCATGGCTTGATAGGCTAATGCCTTTGCATCGGAAATCGTATACTCCTCTCCCTGAAAACCCTTCCTATCCAAAGCCAAGTAATAGGTCTTTCCTTTGGCATCGATCGCCACCATCTCAAGCCAAAGCATCCTCTCTTCAGAAGACCCAGAGGGTATAGAGTGCCCTACCTTGCCGTTAAAAAGCTCCGCTCTGACCTTCATGCTTGAGCCAGGGGTAATTTGATTCACGTTTGCATATAGGGCAATGTCTACTGCCCCAGCCAGTTTATTGGGAAAATGGGCACCATGGAAGGCGTGATGGGCTATATCAGCCCTTGGTTTCCCCCCTATGGCGGATTTGCCTGGCGCGCGATACATATGGCAGTCCTGACACCTTGTCCCCTCATTCGCATAAGGCCCTGCCTTCCACTCCCTATATGTTTCCTTTACCCAGGCACCGTAAGGGCTTTGCTCATCATGACAGGTAGCACAAAGTTCAGAACTTCTGATAAATTCAGAATACTTAACACCGTGAAAGGAAGATCGCCCATCACCTCTCGGACCAAACTTTACTTTGCCAGGCTCTATGACGTAGCTAAAATTAAAGGGTTCTTTTTCTGTTGATCCGGTAATGCTGTGGCAGATTTCACAACTTACCCCTTCATTTGCCCGTGTGCCTGCTGCCGGTGACTTTGGTGGTATGTCTCCGGTTAAGAAGGCAAGGGGACTGTGGCAGGCAACGCATCCTCCTTTTACCCCTGCCACTTTATCTAGCTTCAGGGCATGAGGTAAGGCGAGCTTGAAGTATTCCACATCATCCCAATGATGAGTGAATGACTGAGACATAAGGCTTTGTTGCCATTCCTGATAAATCCCCTTGTGGCAGGTCCTGCACCGCGTTGGTTTTTTGAAATCTTTATACTGAAATCTACCCATTTCTGCGGCGTTCACGATAAAAGGAACCAAAACAAAGAAAAACGCAAAAAAAACCGCTATCCTCCTTTTCATAATACCTCCTCCTTTATGAGGAA
>DAOVOU010000289.1 GCA_030629475.1 Desulfobacterales bacterium
GTTCTTTTCCGATAACCGTTCCACGAATCCCGATACGAGCCGCGTAACCCCAACCGTTCCACTTAGGACATTAGATGCCAGATACCAAGTTGGAATAAAAATGGGATCAATATTAATATCAAGAGGGGTTCATTTTCATCAGGCTACAATACAACTACTCCATGACGACAATCGTAACCCGCCGGTTTTTCGCCCGGTTGCTGCGGGTATCATTGTCGGCAACAGGTTTGAATTCACCATAAGAAAAGGCGTTCATGCGGTGGAGTGGAATACCGTGCTCCATGTGCAGGTAACGCATAATTCCCTCGGCTCGGGCTTGTCCGAGCCTCAAATTGTACTCTTCGGTCCCGATGTTGTCCGTGTGCCCTTGAATCTCGATGTAGATATTCTTGTTTTCCCCTTTCACGACTCCGGCAAAAACATCGAGACACGTCCTGGCTTCATCGGAAACATCGCTTCTGTCAAAGCCGAAATGAACCGACTCGCCTGAGATCGTCGCCTCATAAAGCAACTTGCCCTCCGCCAGCTTGTGCGCCTCCTCAGCCCGTGACATCGCCTCCCGAACTGTAGCAGAATGCCTCTGGATCAGACGGTTTTGCTTTGCAGCCGATTTCTTCAAACTGGCGATCTCCGTCTGGTTCGCCACCACGTTCTTCTGGACCTCGCCAATCTTGGTGTCTATTCCTGCGATCTGGTCTTTGACGTATTGTTCGGTTGCACATCCGATCATTCCTGACAAGAATATCCCTGTTACCACCACAACAGCAAAAAATGATCTCTTCATAATCGCTCCTCCTCTCTGTAGAATTTCCACCTGTGCGGTTAGTACATGCATGATCTTGGCAATACAATTAAAATCCCCCCTTGCCCCCCTGGCCCAGACCGGGTTTTTCTTTCGGAGGCATTGTCCAGCTTCTGTCGCGCCAGGGCGGGCCCTTTATAAAAGGGAGGAACTCCTAGAAGTCCCCCTTTTTCAAAGGGGGATTTAGGGGGATTTTTTAGGTAACCGCACAGGTACAAGAATTTGGTAACCATCTTATGTCACTCAGACGGAGCATCGGAGTGTTGGAGTACTGAAGCACTAGGTAGGAAGCAAAGCGTGTTCATTCCATCACTCCAGTACTCCACTGCTCCAACACCCCAATTGGGGCAGAGCCCCTTTGTATCTGGTCGGCTGTGGGATGCTACTGCGATAGTGGAAAGATGAATGATGCATATCACTTGGCCTTTTAATTGTCAAGAACCCCGTTGCTCCTCAGGTTTGCAGGAAAATAATGCCTTTTCATGGATCAGCGGATACCTCAAATCTTTTGAGAGAGTATGGCGACAAAGCGTTTGAACGGGTGTCTGAAATTTACCCTCGGGTCATAGGGATTCTCAGGATTGGAGAACTTTGTCGTCATGTGCTGTATACACTGAGACGCCTTGATATACGGGAAATCAAGTAGCAACGGCCTCTTTTTTTCCTCGGTTATGCGGAGGCTCTCCCTGTCGTACGGTATGGCCCCCAGGTATTTAGGCTTTATGCAGAACCGGTCTTCATTGGCATTAATGTTTTTATTTGCAGTCTTCTCGATTGTGTCATAGAGCTTGAACCCCTGTTCAAGATTGCTCACCTGATTTATCACCAGCATGGGCGAGAATGTCCATTGAGGTGTGTACTCGGAAAGCCTCCCTTCTATCCTCTCTTCGATCTCCTTGAAACGGAAAAAGACGGCCTTTGCACATGCGTAGCCGCTGATCACGTCCTGGGGTGTGGTGATGATCACTGTGCGATCTGCTCCAAGAGCAAAATCGAGAACTGTGCGGGCAATCCCAGCGCCAAGATCAAAGATAGCAAAATCATAGTCCTGACTTATCTTTTGAAAGTGCTTGATAAATTTCATCTTCTGGGCATAGTTCAAATTGGCGAGCTTGAACTCACCGTATGTGCCGCATATGAGATCGAAGTTGAATCTTGTACTAACGATAAGATCCTGCATCTGTTGGTTCTTCTCCAGAAAGTCCAGAAGGTGATGTTCAGGAAAGATACCAAGCTTGTTCGAAATATCAGCGTTACCCAGATCCGCATCGATAAGCAGAACCCTGGCTCTGGTGTTTGCCAGGGCTTGTGCAAGGTTGATGGAAAGATGTGTCTTTCCGACACCCCCCTTGTTGGAGATGATGGAAACAGTAAGGGCCCTTATCTCGTCTTCCTGGGGCTGCTCAATTTGTGTGGTCATAAAAGCGCCTTGCCCGCTTTTACTCGCATGCTTTGCAGGCTGGCTATAAACCTCTTGCAGGGCCGTGGCAATTGAACTCCTTGGGGCAGCCGCGGGACGAATCTTGTAACCGGTAAGCAGTTCAAGGCTTCTAATTGCAATTGGCTGCTCTGGAGTGGCCATTGCAACAACAAGGATATCATTGACAAGGCGAATAGGTAATGCCTGCCGCCTGAGGGCTATATCTCGATCAACCAGGGCAACAGCAGCAGGCTCAATACGCGTACACAAAGGATCCACAAAGGGTATTTTCATTTTCTTAGCAGTCGCCTTTGCGATCTGCGTCTCGGTATCAAGTCGGGTGGGGAGCGCGCATACCTTTGGAGACCCTTTGGAAAGTCCGTCCTGTCTGTTTTGGACCTTACTTGTCTCCGCAACTTTCAGGTTTTTACTGCTTTCCCTCATAGATTGATCTGCTGTCGTTCAAACGCAATCCCACAAAGAAACGAGCTAAATCACTACCACTATCCTATCCATAACTTTAGGCACTTTAGCTCACTTTAGGCACTCTTCTTCAATCTTTTCACTCAACCAAGTCGGTAAGTGAGCTCTCGGAAGATCTGCGATGGCACGTGATAGTAGACGTCTGTGTCGTGAACGGTTGGAATTTCGCTCTGCCTAAGTTGTTGTGTCACTTCGTAAGGACACCCGGAACAACTCCAATACTTCCAGCGGCGTTCGACGGCATGATCGAGACACTTGTCATAATGAGGGCAATACATGTTCCTGTTGCCTGACTTGTGAACGGGTTTCCGCCTCAGCTTCATAATAGCCTCCCTCTGTTCTGCATTTTTGCTGTACATCGGTACAGTTGCGAAAAAGAACTGTAGGAGTCGCAACAAAATGCATCAATGTGGTAATGATTGAAATACTGGAACACTATGCCGTCCCTTGTCATATGCAGGAATTATGCCGCAATATTGCAAACAAGTGATTAACGTCCCAGGACTTCCATAAGCCATGAACTTAGCTCCGCTTCGCTCCGCAATTGGAATAGTGGAATGATGGAATAGTGGAATGATGGGTTGAGACCCGCCTGCCTCGCAAGCCCGTCTGCCTCGCAAGCTTGGCGAGCGGGCAGGGGAATGAAGACAATTAAGAAATGATTCCATTAGCGCAAGGTTCACTTCGTGTCTGCTTTTTCCCAATATTCCAATATTCCCCGCCTGCCATCGCCTGGTACAGCATACGGTTTTAATGCCAGCGTGCATGGCAATGGCGGGCAGGCATCATTCCAACATTCGGTTATTCCGATTCCAGAGCGAAGTCGGGCTAAATTCATTCGCAGTATGGCAATATGTCAGATTATTGACGCTTAACAACCCTGTTTTGATCATACCTGAGCATCCTGTTCGCTCAATCTATTGGATCGAAATAAGCTGGCTACGGATACGCCTCCGGCAGAGCAACGATATAGTTGCACAGCCGGAACTTTGGGGTTGATTTTTTCTTGTCCAAAATATAGGTATAACTGTCCTCGCACAGAACACTGTATGGTATTTCGGATTGGGGATTTGCGGCTCACGCCTTAAAAACAGTACGGATTCAGGATTTGGGCCTCCGGCCCTGAGGAATTGGGGATTCTTGCAAGAAAAGTCCCAATAGTTTAGCCCCTATTGTCATTTCGAACGAAAGTGA
>DAOVOU010000218.1 GCA_030629475.1 Desulfobacterales bacterium
AGAAAAAAAGACCAACCTGCCCGCCATTGCCAGAGACCTGCCCGCCATTGCCAGAGACCTGCCCGCCATTGCCATGTGTGCTGTCATTCCACTTGCTCGGCGAGCGTGGCGCTGGCAGGCGGGTGGCAGGCGGGAATCCTCTTACACCCAACACTCCACCACGAGCGCTACACTTCACTTCGTGTCCAGTATTCCAGTATTCCAATTGTGAGCGAAGCGAACTAAGAGTTCCCCATAGGTGTCATTTTCTATATGCCAAACCAATAAAATTCCCCTATATCCCCCTTTAGAAAAGGGGGGCTCCAAGATATTCCCCACTTTTGTAAAGGAGGGCAAGGGGGGATTTAAGGAAGATTGCGGAATTACTTACTCAGATACAATTTCAGGAAAACCTTCTTAAGACAATTGTTGCGTCCCGCCCCCCAAAACCAAATGAATTGGAAAGGGCTACTTGTATCTTGGCTTCCCTTGCGTGGTTTGGCACGTAATCAACTATATCACATTCGGGATCAGGATACTCATAATTGATGGTAGGAGGTAGAAATTGATGATAAAGGGCAAGGGCACATACGACTGCCTCAAGAGTGCCCGCTGCGCCCATCAAATGACCGGACAAGGATTTTGTCGAACTCACTGCAATCCTGTCGGCAAGGTCACTGCCGAAAGCCTTTTTGATGGCTTTGGTTTCAATAATATCATTGAGAAGCGTTGAAGTGCCATGAGCATTAATATAGTCCACGTCTGCCGGGTTCAGACGTCCATCCTTGAGGGCATATTCCATGGCAATGGCTGCATATTTTCCTTCTGGATTCGGCCGAGTAGGATGAAAAGCATCGGCAAAATTGCCAAAGCCAATTACCTCGGCATAAATGCGGGCATCCCGTTTTTGTGCTTTATCCAGGTTTTCCAGAAGTAAACAGGCACCCCCTTCCGCCATAATAAAACCGCTTCGTTCCTTATCAAAAGGCCGGGAAGCTTTGGTGGGATCACCATAATCACGAGTAGAGAGAGCCTTTGCCGCTTCAAAGCCGCCCAAACCCAAATGAGAAAGGGCGGCTTCGGAAGCCGTGGCAAAAGCCACATCCACAACGCCCTGCTTCACCAGTTCAAAAGCCCGACCCACAACCAAAGCGCCGGTGGCACAAGCCGCCGCAGGACATTCGATAGGTCCGTTTGTCCCCTGATGCCTGGATATCTCGCCGGCTGCCATATCTACCGGCAGCTTAGTCATAAAAAAAGGGGTTACTCCCCGCGGGCCATGGCTCAAAAACTGAGCATATGTATCTTCCCATGTGAGCATTCCTCCCATACTACTTCCAGCCACTACCGCAATTTTCTCAGACGGGTAATGCTCATAGACCCATGGCTCTAAGCCGGCATCCCGTTTCGCCATTTCACTGGCAGCCAGCGCCAAATGTTGAAATCGATCCATCTTTTTCACCTCTTTGGGCGGTAAGAAATCCGATGGAGAAAAATTGTGGACCATTCCGACATAGCGGACATTGGACGGTCTGACAGTCTGAAAAAATCGCTCCTTCAAAAACCGGTGCAGAAATTCGAATAAATCCTGCTCAGAAGAACCTTGAAATTTTTGCTCCGATGATGCAGCCCTCCAGGCTTTGTCGAGGAAGTCGCTTATCTTCGCAGTCAAGAACACAGAGGGCGGTTCCATCTGCAATTTTTCAATGGATACGATTCCGGACTTTCCCTGTTGCAGGGAAGCCAAAACCTGGGAAACATCATTGCCAATTGGGGAAAAAACACCAATTCCAGTTATTGCCACCCTCTCTTGCATAACAGTTCCCTTAGTAACCGTTCACGGGTTCACGGTTCAGAGGTTCAGAGTTCACCGAACAAATGTTGAGAGCTGACCCCTTATCACCGCCCGATTGATGATTGAAAAAACAATCGACAATCGACAACCCCTGGCCCAGACCTGGCTTACGGAGACAGTAGCCTCTTTCAATTAGATCGCGCCAGGGCGGGCGTAAACCGATAATCAAAAAAGGTAACCCTGAACGGTGAACCCCGTTGAATAGGGTTCCCTTCGGGAAATTTAACAGTGTGAACTCTGCACCTGTGAACGCCTACCGATTTAAAGTCTCTAAAGGGGTGGACAGCAAGAGTTGGCTAGCCTTGAAAGTGGTATAATTTCAATATGTTGCAGAATTCCCCGGTCGTCCGGTTAAGTCCCGGATAGATCGATCTGATGTAGTTCATTTGATCTGGTGTTGCCTTCTCCAGGACATTTGTCTTTTCGATAAAAAAATATCTTACGGTATCGGCATCCAGCATCCCGTTTTTCTTTACTAATAAATCCTCACCACCGGATGGTGTCAACTGGGTGGTGGTCACCCTGTGAAAAAAAGAATACATGTCGCAGTCAAAATCGAGGGTACCGTACTTTTCTCTTAATTTGCCCTGAATATCGTCTAAATCCAGTCTCAGAGCAACTGCCGGCGCACCCACATTAGGATAATATTTCTCTGGCCCTAAATCCTCAAAAAGAAATATCGTTTTATAAAAGTCAACATGCTTGGGGTTCACCATGATGCACAGATCATTTACATTCTTGTATATTGCGTACCAATACATAGCCTGGCACAGATACATAAAGACGTTGCGCCAGCGAGCTTGCTTGGGCGTTGCCAGAGCTGAGAGCTCCACAAGTTTTCGGCTCGCATTTCTAAGGGCATTTAATTCTTCATGGTAGAGATCGTCCATCGGGAGACCAAAGAGCTTACTATCAAAGATCTGGGTCAGCGTACAGATGACCGTGAGGTAAGATTTGAAGATGAAAACAGCCGTTTCAGGGAGGATATGATAGATGCTGAGATACATCTCGGACGGGTTGGGTTCTTTTATATAACCCAGCTTCAGGTATTCACGGTAAACCAGGGAAAACGCTTGCTCCAGTTCATCCCGTGTCTCGGCAATCTTTATACTGGGCCGATCGATCTCCTCAAGTTTGTTCTGCAACAATGCGGAACGCTTGATACGAATCGTGCGTCTTCTATCAGGCGTACGATCCGGTACATATGTTGTCATTTAGACCTCTCCGTCATTTCCTGGGATATGGTCTGCTCATATTGCCGACTTGACCTGGTGATCCAGTTATAAAATCGCTTCGCGATTTTATGTAACGCGGCTTCGCCACTTGAAAAAAAGAAATTCCTATACAATCCAGTTACTTACCAGCGTAAGCACATCATCTTCGGTTAGATGAAGTTCATACAGCACGTTAGGGTCTATATGGGACACCTCGATTACCCCTGGTCCTTTGGCGTTAAGCTGATGAACCAGGGTGTTTGCCACATGGACAATCAGAGTCAAAAGATACTGGCTTTGCATCGGCATGTGATGGTAGCGAATGACGTCTGCTATGACCTCTGGCACCTTCCAGCATTCAGCAAGACGGTACCCGACCTCCGGATGATCTGTTCCCAGCACGATCCGCTCCGCGTCAAGCAGAGATAGACCCTCTTCATCCATATGGTTTCTGACCTCAGTGGCAATCTCAGAAGGCATTCGCGATAGCACCAGTTTTCCGATGTCGTGCAGAAGGCCTCCGGTAAAAGCCGTTCCCGGAGATTCTTTGACCGGCATTTCCCTGACCAAGAACTCCGCAAGCTGGGCTGTCGCCAGGACGTGATCTTTTGCCCCCCCTAACCAGAGGCTGCCGGAAACCCCCTTCGGTTCTAACAACCCCTGGAAATAAGCAGCCATCGCAAGGCCTGCAACCGTCTTCATCCCTATAAGTGTGACAGCATGAGAAACCGAAGTCACCTCCACCGGAAATGAATAATATGCCGAGTTGCACAAATGAAGCGTCTGCGTTGCCAACGTCGGATCTTGATTGACGATAGCTGACAAATCATCAAAGTTTGCCATGGGATCTTTGAGAACACGAAAGAGACAATTCATGCTGTGGGGCAATACGGGGATACGTTCCATGGCGTTTTCGATAATCTTGTGCATAGGAACCTCCGCATTCCCCAAGACCGTCTCCCCAAAGCGACTATCCTTGCATTGGAAATGCGAATTCGTATCAAGGATTCGTGTCAAGGACTTGCGCAACACAGGTCATTTCCCTTGAATTGTACGGCATTTTCTCGATCTCTTCTTCAAGCTGAGCAATGGCTCTGTCGAGTGCGTTTTTCTATATAGCATTTTTTATGCCAATAGATCTCTGAGCTTATCAACAAAGATTCTGTCGTAAGGGGTGAACTTAGCTCCGCTTCGCTCCGCAGTTGGAATACTGGAATGGTGGAATGGTGGAATGGTGGAATGAGCTGGTCGAGCCAATGAAGACTGGAAAGGACTATTTTTGCGGCTTTATGCCGGGTGAAAGGGAGCCTACAAGGCAAGCCCTGCCCTTTCCAGGCGTAGGCTTTACGAGCCCTCCGGGGCGTAGGCCCCTTACGGGCCGGAGGCCATCAAGGGGAGGGAGGTTGGTGCATTTCTGGATGGACACAAGTTAGTTCGCTTCGCTCACAATTGGAATACTGGAATACTGGAATACTGGAATACTGGAATATTGGAACGGTGGACAACACGAAGTGTAATGTTTTCAAGCCGTCAGGCGCAACCTTGCCCTTATGTTGGGTGTAAGAGGATTCCCGCCTGCCACCCGCCTGCCAGCGCCACGCTCGCCGAGCAACTGGAATGACAGCACACATGGCAATGGCGGGCAGGTCTCTGGCAATG
>DAOVOU010000006.1 GCA_030629475.1 Desulfobacterales bacterium
AGGAGGAAGCTCATTGGAAATATTTGATCTCAAAAGCACTCAACGAAATACCTTTGGTAAAAACTCGGCACGGGCACTCAGACGGCAAGGCCTTGTCCCGGCAGTGCTGTATGGCCCAAAAACAGAGTCTGTGCCCCTTACCATCTCCCCTCTCGATCTGGATAACATCTACAAGGTGAGCGGAACTGAACGGGTGGTTCTAAACCTTATAATTGAGAGCGGCGGCACCCGGAACGCTACAGTGGTGGTAAAAGATGTGCAGGCATCTCCTGTGACCGGGCAATATCTTCATATCGATTTTTACGAAATATCTTTGGATGAGGAGATTGTGGTGAGTGTGCCGGTCGAGATCACAGGGAAGTCAAAAGGCGTTGAGCGCGGAGGCTTTTTACATGTTGTGCGCTATGAACTCGAGATATCCTGTCTTGCCACAGACATGCCCGACAAGATCAAAGTTGATGTGACAAGCCTCGACATCGGGGACTCCATTCACATTGGAGACATTGACCTGGGGGATAAGGTTAGGCTGCTGGCTGACGCCGGCGTTACTGTGGCCACGGTTGTGGCACCCACTGTGGAGGAAGAAGAGATTCCTGAGGAAGAATTGGAAGTGGCTGAAGAGGCCCCAGCCGAGGAGGCCGAAGCTGGAGCGGAAACGGCCAACAAGTAGCGTTTAGATGCCAAAGGATCGGTTTCGCCTGATCGTAGGTCTGGGAAACCCCGGGGAGGCATACCGCCCGGCCCGGCATAACATCGGGTTTATGGTCATTGATCGACTGGCCCATAGGCACAGCATATTAGTGGGTAAACGGCGGTTTGAGGCCGTATTTGGTCTTGGCAGAGTGGAGGAGCGATCTGTGATCCTTGCCAAGCCCATGACCTTTATGAATCTGTGTGGGCCGGCAGTTCGAAACCTGGCTCATTTTTTCAACCTGGATACAAAAGACCTTTTGGTGATTCACGACGACATCGACCTTGTCTTTGGAAAAATAAAAATCAAGCAAAAAGGAGGGGATGGAGGACATAACGGTCTGAAGTCTCTCATAGAAGCCTTTGGTAGCGGCGCATTTGCCCGCGTTCGTATTGGCATTGGCCGTCCGGACACCAAGCAAGAGGTGAAAGGATACGTGCTGAACAGATTTGACGCTCAACAGGTAGCGGTCCTGGATAAAGTAATCACCATGGCACAAGATGCTGTGGAGACACTCCTATTGAAAGGCTTAACACAGGGGATGAACCGTTTTAGCGGGAAGGAAGTTGGAGTAAAATAATGTAGTGACCCTTCTGATGTTGTCCTTCCTGGTTTAGTCGCAGTACTTGCTGTTAGTTGACCATTAAGACAGGATTGGTGTGGCAATCGCACCAATCCTTTTTTTTGGTAAAATGTCATGTTGGTTGAGACTGATCAATCGGATTAGCTGGCTTCACCGATCATATCATTTGTAGCCGTTCACAGGCCAGTCCTCCTTGCAGCAAACGCTCCCGTGAACGGTTACGATCATTTAAAGGCCCAAACAGCAAGATGGGAGTTTTGAGTTGATTATTGGGAAAAAGAATGATATTATTTAATTCTTGATGAGAACTTAGGGGCTTCGCCCCAATTGGAATAATGGAATGCTGGAATGGTGGAATATTGGGTTAAGAGGAATTAAGACAAATTAGAAATGATTCTTTTCGGCCGTTTATTCCCAATATCCCATTGTTCCAATATTCCACCATTCCAGATCAATGGCATAAAAACTGCCACTGAAAGATAAATGATTACAACGAGTTGTACAGTTTCCGAGACGTTTAGCAACATCTGTATCTTCTCCTCTGCATCTTAAGATAACGGAGTTTTTCATATGTTTAAAGTTGGAGATCTGGCAGTTTATCCGGCTCAGGGCGTCGGGCGCATCGAGGCGATCGAGACGCAAGAGATCTCAGGGCAAAAGCAAGATTTTTATATCATGAAGATCCTCGAAAACAACATGATCATCATGATACCTGTGAACAACGTGGAGTCCGTGGGTCTGCGGGATATCATCAACGACGATGAGGTAGCAAAAGTCTATGAAATTATGAAGAAGCGAGATATTCCAGCGGACAATCAGACCTGGAACCGGCGTTACCGTGACTACATGGAAAAGATCAAGACCGGATCAGTATACGAGGTTGCGGAGGTCCTCAGGGACCTGTACTTGCTGAAGGTAAATAAAGATCTCTCTTTTGGTGAACGTAAGATGTTTGACACCGCACAAAGTCTACTGCTTAAAGAACTCTCAATCGCCAAGAAGACCAACGAGAGCGCCATCATGTCGGATATAAAGGCCATATTTGAACTGGAAAATCAGGAGTGTGCCTGTTCTTAGTTTTACCGCAACCGAATCAGAGGCTGGTTACCGGCTTGATACAGTCATCGTTGCGCACTTGCCCACCATTTCTCGCTCCCGCGCGAGCTGGTTGATTCGTGCCGGTCACGTCACAGTCAATGGTCTCATTAGAAAACCCGGATATCTAACCAGGCCGGGCGACGTTGTCCGATTTGAAATCCCTTCCCCAGAGCCCATCACATGTAGCCCTGAAGCGATCCCTATTTCTATTCTGTACGAAGACGCGGACGTGATCGTTTTGGACAAACCCCCCGGGCTTGTAGTTCATCCTGGAGCCGGACACAAGAGCAGGACACTTGTAAATGCGTTGCTCTTTCACTGTCCGGATCTTGAAAGGGTTGGCGGCGCTTCCCGCCCAGGCATTGTCCATCGTCTTGATAAGGATACCTCTGGCATTCTGGTGGTGGCAAAAAACAACATGGCCCACGACAGCCTAAGCCACCAATTTAAGAAACGCCAGGTGCAGAAACGATACCTGGCCCTGGTCTATGCAAACATGAAGACACCGGCAGGGGTAATCAGCCTTCCCATAGGGCGGCATCCAACAGATCGAAAAAAGATGTCCGTGGAGAGCCGTCAGAGTCGGTCCACCGAGACCCGCTGGAAGATCAAAGAAGCATTTTCCGGTGTAACCCTCCTTGAAATCGATTTGAAAACCGGGCGAACCCACCAGGTTCGTGTCCACTGCGCGGCCATAGGTCATCCAGTAGTTGGAGACGCCACATACGGAGGAAAAAAAAGGTGGAAGGACCTTGCCCAGGGGCCTATGCAAGATCTCATCAGGGCGATACGCCGGCAAATGCTCCACGCCTGGAAGCTCTCCTTTGTGCATCCCCGTACGGGTCAATCGATGAGCCTTAAATCACCTCTACCGAAGGACATGGCTTCGGTGCTGGAATCCCTGCGAGGTCTACATTCGGAGGCCAGGCATTGATCTCCCATGCGCATTTTGCATTTTACAGTCCCTCAAAAGCCCATGAATGGATCAACTTGGTATTGAGGAAATTGGACAGATCAAATATAAGAGCTGCGGTCATGGATATCATCCTTAACTTTAGGCACTTTAGCTCACTCTTCTGAACTTAGCTCCGCTTCGCTCCGCAATTGGAATAATGGAATGATGGAATGGTGGAATAATGGGTTTAAGAGGATTTTGGTCTTTTTGACTTCTACATCATTCCAATATTCCATCATTCCTTTCTTGAGATCGTAGCCAGGTTAATAAAGTGCTATAAGTTCAATAAGTTGTACAAATTCCAAAACGTCTAATGTGTCTTGCCATACCTGCTAGAGTAACGAAAATCGAGGGTAATATGGCCACAATCGAAGTTGGCGGCGTGACACGTTCTGCCTCCCTTATGCTCGTTACTGATGTGGTTGTAGGAGATTACGTCATTGTTCATGCAGGATTTGCCATACACAGGGTAGATCCGGAAGAAGCGCAAGAATCTCTTCGACTCCTTCGGGAATTGGCAACGGCTGAGTAGTCTGATTTTGTATATTTAGACAGGATTTACAGGATGACCCGGATTAACTTAGCTTCGCAATTGGTCGAGTCGTTGAGTAGTAGAGTCGTCGAGTTGTTGAATCGTTACTACCTCACCACTTGACTACTTGACTGCTCGACTACTTGACCACTCGACTAAGGAAGGAGGCTTTACTTTGAAAATACCCGTTGTACGTAACATTCTGGAGGTTAACGATCGTATTGCGAACGAGCACAGGGAGTTGTTCCAGAAGAACAATTTGCTGGTCCTCAACCTTATGAGTTCCCCCGGGGCCGGGAAAACCAGCTTGCTTGAAAACACCATCGGACATTTGAAGGAAAAAATGCGTATCGGAGTCATTGAAGGAGATATCCAGACTTCGGTAGACGCTGAACGAATCCTCGGGGCAGGGGCTGCAGCCGTACAGATCAATACGGACGGTGCGTGTCACTTAGACGCAAACATGATAAAAGCCGCCCTTCCCGCTATCAACATGGAAGAGACAGACCTCCTGTTTATCGAAAATGTGGGAAACCTCGTGTGCCCTGCAGAATTTGACCTGGGTGAAGATTACAAGGTGATGATATTGAGTGTCGCCGAAGGGGATGACAAGCCAGAGAAATATCCCCTGATGTTTCACGAGGCATCTGTCCTCCTGATCAATAAGATCGATCTCCTCCCCTACGTAAATTGCGAT
Organism: Desulfobacterales bacterium; assembly: GCA_030629475.1. Classification (GTDB taxonomy): domain Bacteria; phylum Desulfobacterota; class Desulfobacteria; order Desulfobacterales. The sequence goes on from DAOVOU010000006.1 coordinate 4,557, forward strand.
ATAAGCAGGATCCGGGAAACTGTTTTCAAGTTCAACCCTCACATCAAGATTTTTGAAATCTCCTGCCAGACAAAAGAAGGGCTTAATAACTGGTTCCAATGGATTTTAGGCCATATTAAGAAATGATGCACCCATTCACAACGCTTCTATTTACCGCGGAGAGCGCTGAGTACTAAAAGAAGACATGTAATAATTCATCCACTATTGTCATTTCGAGCGAAGCGAGAAATCCTTATTGTGCGCCCTGCTGGAAGCGCAAGATGTCTCCCTTTGGTCGAAATGACAGAAGAATCAATAGGTGCTGAACTATTACGAAGACATTCTTTTGTTTATATTTTCTCTGCGTCCTCCGCGTACTCTGCGGTGAACTATTACGAAATGATGAAATGCCGTGTCGGCCCGGACGAGCCTATAGTTTCACTGAGACTGGCGGTAAACGGTATCGTACAGGGAGTTGGATTTCGTCCGTTTGTCTATCAACTGGCACACCATTACGGGCTTAAGGGAAAGGTTGCCAATACCTCTTCCGGGGTAACGATCCATATTGAGGGAAGCGAACAAAGAATTCAGGCCTTTGTCCAGGATCTTACCGGGAAAAGCCCGCCTCTTGCCCACATTACTGAAATCTCAAGCTCTTACGAACCGGCCACGGGGCATGAAAGATTTACGATTCAGGCGAGCCAACGCCGATCTTCTCGACGGACCCTAATTTCGCCAGATATGGCTATATGCGATGATTGTCTGCGAGAGCTGTTTGATCCAAAAGACCGTCGCTACAAGTATCCTTTCATCAACTGTACCAATTGTGGCCCACGCCATACCATCATAGACGATATCCCCTACGACCGGCCAAATACCTCCATGAAACATTTTAAAATGTGTCAGCAATGCCAGAAAGAATATGATGATCCGGTCAATCGCAGGTTTCATGCCCAGCCGAACGCCTGTGCAGCTTGTGGCCCAAACGTTGCCCTTTATGACAACCGTCGCGCTTCAGTTCTGGCTCGAGATCTTATCAAAAGGGCAGCAGAGCTTCTGAAAAAAGGGTATATTGTTGCAACAAAAGGTTTGGGCGGATTCCACCTGGCCGTGGATGCCGAAAATAGTGATGCGGTTATCCGTCTGAGGCAAAGGAAACACCGGGAAGAAAAACCGCTCGCGCTGATGTCCTACGACCTTGACCGAATTCGCAGATATGCCCACATCGAATCAGACGAAGAGGTGCTTCTGACCTCGCCACAGCGTCCAGTCGTCCTCCTGAAAAAGAAGTATGCGAATCCCCTTTCCCCTGAAATCTCGCCGCGTAATAGAAACTTCGGGGTAATGCTCCCATACACCCCGCTTCATTATCTCCTTTTGAGCTATGATTTCACAGCACTGGTCATGACCAGCGGAAATATAAGCGAGGAGCCCATCGCTATTGATAATCAAGATGCCTTTGAACGCCTTGGCGACATTGCCGATTATTTCCTGATTCACAATCGGGACATCTATCTGCGCAGCGACGATTCCATCGTCAGGAGGGTCGATGGGGCAACCCGATTTATCCGCCGATCAAGGGGCTACATCCCCACCCCTGTTTTCCTTAAAGAAGAGGTTCCGCAGATACTTGCCTGCGGGGCGGAGTTGAAGAATACGGTCTGCCTCACGAAGGGAAAGAATGCTTTTCTCAGCCAGCACATGGGGGATCTGGAGAATCTTGAGACATATCGTTTTTTTGAGTTGACTGTGAGGCATATGAAACGAATCCTTGACATTGCTCCCCAAATTGCAGCCTATGACCTTCATCCTGACTATCTCAGCACCCGCTACGCCCAAGGACTAAAAGGCATAAAAAGGATCGCCGTGCAACATCACCATGCACACATCGTAAGCTGCATGGCGGAAAACAGGCTCAACGGTCCGGTCATAGGGCTCTCTTTTGATGGAACAGGCTATGGAACAGACGGTCGTATATGGGGAGGAGAGGCGCTAATCGTCGAGACACATCAATTTACGCGTGCGGCCCACCTCGCCTATCTCCCGATGCCGGGCGGTGCGGCAGCAATTAGAGAGCCGTGGCGAATGGCCGTAAGTTATCTTTACAACGCTTTCGGCGAAGGATTCCTTAACCTGAAACTCCCCCTTTTTCAGGATGTTGAGAAAAAAAAGATCAAAATCATCCTGCACATGATCTCCAAAAAGGTGAATTCCCCTCAAACCTCCAGCCTCGGCCGTCTTTTTGACGGAATCGCTGCGATCCTCGGTATCAGAAAGAGGGTGGCTTACGAAGGACAGGCCGCCATGGAGCTGGAGATGACTATGGGCAAAGAGACAGAGGAATCCTATGACTATGAGTGGGAACGGGGAAAAGACTCGTACCAGGTACTCGTTCATCCGATAGTATGTGGTGTGGTAAGGGATATGGAAAAGGGCCTTGAAGCCTCTGACATCAGCAGCAAATTTCACGTGACTCTGATCCGATTGTTTTCCGACCTTTGCACAGTTTTACGTCAAGAGACCGGCCTGGATCGTGTAGTCCTAAGCGGCGGGGTCTTTCAAAATGCAACCTTGCTGGCCGGCCTGAGAAAGGCCCTGGAAGAAAAAGATTTTCAGGTCTTCACCCATTCTCTTGTCCCGTGCAACGACGGAGGGATCTCTTTGGGACAGGCGGTCGTGGCGGCCGCTATTGCCAAATCTCTGGATTGATGAAACACATCGACGAATACCGGGACCCAGAACTCTCCCGCAAGATAGTGGATAAGATCAGGGCCATAAGCCGGAAAAGAGTCAGATTGATGGAGGTGTGCGGGACCCATACCATGGCCATCTTTCGGAGCGGCATCCGGGCGCTGCTGCCGGAAACCATTACACTCCTTTCCGGACCGGGTTGTCCTGTATGCGTAACCTCTCAGCAAGAGATCGACGCCTTCATAAAAGTGGCAAGGGTAAAGGATGTCATAGTAGCCACCTTCGGGGATCTTATGAGGGTGCCCGGCACCCATTCTTCATTGCAAAAAGAACGGGCCAAAGGGAAAGAAATCCAGATTGTGTACTCGGCATTTGACGCCCTTGATCTTGCCGAAAGTAATCCCCAAAAAGACGTAGTCTTCCTCGGTATAGGGTTCGAAACCACCGCCCCCACGATCGCTGCTTCTATAATGGAGGCAGAAAAGAGGGAATTAGATAACTTTTCCGTGCTTTCCGCTCACAAGCTGGTCCCTCCAGCACTGAGTGCGCTCATGACAGCAGATGATGTGAGAATTGACGGCTTTATCTGTCCTGGCCACGTTTCCGTGATCATCGGGACCAGGGCCTACGTTCCGGTGGTCGAAAAATACCATATCCCCTGCGTGGTCTCAGGGTTTGAACCGGCAGACATCTTGCAATCCATCTATATGCTGGTAAAACAGACAGAGACCGGAGATGCGACACTCGAAAACGAATACCGCCGGGCAGTAGCTTTTGAAGGGAACAAAAAGGCCAGACAAATCATGTACAAGGTCTTTGAGCCGACTGATGCTCGCTGGCGCGGAATCGGGACCATCCCGCAAAGCGGGCTGAAAATCCGAAGGGAATTTGATTCCTTTAATGCAGAAAAAAGGTTTGACCTTTCAGTGCCTGATTCAAAGGAACCAAAAGGGTGCGCCTGTGGTGAAATACTCATGGGGATGAAGACCCCGCCGGAGTGTCCGCTATACAACGAGGTATGCACACCGAGCCACCCCGTGGGCCCCTGCATGGTTTCAACTGAAGGCACCTGTGCTGCTTACTATAAGTACGATGCATGAACTTTCCATTGCCCAAAGTCTGCTCACGATCGTTCAAGATGAAAGCAAAAAGCATGGGATTGTGCGGGTTACCCGAGTGCATGTTCGAATAGGAACGCTGTCCGCCATTGTCCCTGAGGCCCTGAGCTTTTCTTTTGAGGTGATCTCAGAGAGGACTGTAGCCGAAGGTGCCGCACTCGACATAGAAGTTGTGCCTGCCAGGGGACGTTGCGATGATTGTAACATTGACTTTAAAATCGATACCTCTTTGTTTCTTTGTCCTCAATGTGGCGGAATTGCCAGTGAAATTGTCTCCGGAAAAGAGCTTGAGATAACCCATATCGAGGCAGAGTAAGTAGTAGTTTGCCGTTAGGGCAAAGGGTTTCCCTATGAGCATAGACAAAATCCTTCTGGATCACGGAAGTGGAGGAAAGGCATCTCATAGCCTGATTGCTGATCTTTTGGTCCCTGAATTCGAAAACCCGATTCTTGCTCAACTTGACGACAGCGCCATCTTTGATATTGAAGGAAAGCGGCTTGCCTTTTCGACCGACACGTATGTGGTCGATCCGATCTTTTTCCCGGGCGGAAACATCGGAGACCTGGCCGTCAACGGCACGGTTAATGATCTTGCCATGTGCGGCGCAACTCCCCTTTATCTGAGCGTGGGATTGATTATTGAAGAGGGCCTCTCCATGGCTGACCTGAAAAAGATACTCAAGGCCATGAGAGAAGCAGCAAGAAAGGCTGATGTCCTGATTGTCACTGGCGATACCAAGGTAGTGCCGAACGGGGCAGCAGACAAGATATTTATCAACACCTCCGGGGTTGGACTCATCCCTGAGGGGACAAATATTTCCGGGCATAACGCGCGTCCTGGCGACAAGATCATAATAAGCGGAACCATTGCCGACCACGGCATTACTGTATTGACCCAAAGGGAAGGAATGACCTTTGAGTCCCCAATTCAAAGCGATACCGCCCCCTTAAACCACATGGTACGCGAAATGATTGCTGCAAGCGACCAAGTTCATGCCTTGAGGGATCCAACCCGCGGAGGGGTAGGGACGTCGCTGAACGAGATTGCCGCCCAATCAAAGGTGGGTATAAAGATTTATGAAGAGGCTCTGCCGATCCGGGAGGAAGTTTCGGGAATATGTGAACTCCTTGGATTTGATCCTCTCTATGTCGCGAACGAGGGAAAACTCCTTGCGTTTGTGGGACCTGACGTCTGGGAAAAGGTATTGGAGACAATGAAAGCGAGCGAATACGGAAAAGATGCCTGCATCATAGGAGAAGTCGTTGCCGATTCTCCCGGCAAAGTCTTTATGAAGACGCGTATCGGCAGCACCCGGATCGTGAACATGCTAACAGGAGAACAACTCCCCCGCATCTGTTGACGTTTTTTGCAATAGTCCAACTCCCACTTTTGAGTCCCGTTTGAAGCGGGACGTTATATAAAATCGCGCAACGATTTTATGAAGTGTCTTTATTGTAGCACGTCAAACAGCACCGCATGCAGCGGTTGGCCTCTTTGAGAGCATCTTCCTCTGTGACCGTCAGGTCCACCTCGGCATAGGTGTGCTGTCTTTCGTAAGAGCCTGGCTCCAGCTCGGGTTGGGCGATACGCCCCTTTCTTTGTATCCCTTCAATGCTGTCAAAGATCGTACCGGGTATATGACCCTTCATACGTCTTGAGTCCACACGGAGTCTGGCCGGAGGAAATGCCATATCCTCACCCATCAGGTACTTGTGGATTCCCCTTGCGGCCCGTCTTCCTGCTCCAACAGCCGCAACCAAAAGCCCTGGTGGTCCTGCACAGTCGCCGCTTGTGAATACGTAAGGGATGGCTGTTTGATGGGTATCAGAATCATTCACAATCGCACCCCACTTGGTTTCAAGCCTTGAAACGGCAGTCCCTTCTTCATCCGCAAAGGCAGAATCCGTGGTCTGGCCAATGGCCAGGATAAAGTTATCCAGGGGGATCACGGTCTCAGAGCCTTCGATCGGCACAGGCTTGCGCCGGCCGCTTGCATCCGGTTCGCCTAACTCATTTTTCAGGTATTCGATACCAGTGAGGATTCCTTCTTCATCGGTAGTAAACTTGGTCGGGGTACACAGGGTGATAAACTCTATCCCCTCATGTTCGCACGCCTCTATCTCCACCACATTGGCAGGCATCTCCTTGATTGTCCGCCGATAGAGGCAATAGACCTTCTCAGCGCCCAGGCGAACACTGGACCTCAAGCAATCCATGGCAACATTCCCGCCGCCGATGACCCCAACCCTTTTCCCGATCGGACACGGGTCTCCCAGACCCTGTCTTCTGAGATAGACCGTTGCCGGGAGAACCCCCTTGACCTTGTCTTCATCAGGTATCCTGGCAGAGGCATGATTCATGGCTCCAATCGTCATGAGAACCGCATCAAAGCCGCCTCCCACAAGGGACTCAAGATCAAAATCAACACCGAACTTCACCCCGGTCTTTACTTCGATACCGCCGAGACCAAAAATGCGATTAATATCTTCATAAAGGATCTCTTTGGGAAGGCGGTATTCTGGAATACCATAGTAGATCATGCCACCTAACTTGGGTAACCATTCAAAGATCTTTACCTTGTGGCCAAGGCGTCTCAAATAAAAGGCAGCACTCAAACCGCTGGGGCCGCCACCCACAATGGCCACCTTGTATCCTGTGTCAGGAGCCACAGGGATCTTGAGGGATGTGCCTTTATTCATCACCCAGTCTGAGCAAAAACGCTTCAATTGATTGATAGAGACCGGATCATCAGCCAGTGCCCTGCGGCAGGCATCTTCGCACGGATGAGGACAGACCCGGCCTGTAGAAAGGGGCAATGGATTACGTTCCATGACGGTAAGCCAGGCCTTGTCGTATTCCCCGCGCTTAATATGGTTGATATATTTGGGGATGTTGACCTCGGCAGGGCAGGTCTGACGGCATGGCGCGAGACGATCAGTAACAAGGTTCATGTGGAGAAGTCGATCAGAAGGTTTGCGCACCTGCATAATCCCCTTGGGGCATGCCTTTTCACAGGCCCCGCAACCCACGCACTTTTCTTCGTCAACCACAGGATACCCATCAGGTCCAATCTTAAGGGCGTCAAATACACATGCCTTCACGCAACTCCCAAACCCGAGGCAACCCACATCGCAATCCTTGGCCCCTGCATAAAGCAGGTAGGCAGCCCGGCAATCGTTAACACCCATATAAGAGAATTTCTCAGGTGCCCGAAATCCGCCCGTACAGGTGTTTTGCGACGTGAGCGCCTCGGCCGCGCCGGCCTCCAGACCTAAAACGGCAGCCACCTTTGCTGCACCATCCGCGCCCGCTACGATACAGGCACTGACAGGCGCTTCACCAGATACCATGGCAGCAGCACAGGCGCCACAGCCGGTATAGCCGCACCCACCACAGTTGGCACCGGCCAGACAGTCTACCACCAGCGCAATGCGCGGGTCTTCCCACACATAAAATATTTTGGAGGCAATCCCCAGCAATGTTCCGGCAACTGCCCCTAAACCCATCATGAGAAGTAAGGCTTCTATCATTTTTTCCTCCTAAAAAGGACTAACCTTTCTGGTTCTTCACGGATTAGTGGAAAATAATTTCAATTATCACCACCCCAGGTTTCAGGTGTCAGGTTTCGGGTTTCAGGACTGAGAAATGCAATATCTGAAACTTAATCACTGACACCTGACACCTGAAACCTGACACCTGAAACCTGACACCTGAAACCTGACACCTGAAACCAAAAACAAGTCCAGTTGTAGCGTGGGGGCTCTGCCCCACAAAGCAAGCTCCTGATCCTCAAATATTCAATCATCAATCCTCAATATTCAATCCACTAAATCATTCCTTTGAACCCGAGAAACGAAAGGGACATAAATCCAGCCGTAACCAGAGCGATGGAAACATCCTGCAAAGGCCCGGGCACCCTTCCTATGATAATCCGTTCACGCAGGCCTGCAAACAGAATCAGGGCGAGGCCAAAACCGGCCGGATAGGCTATTGAAGAAACAAGCATTTCCAGAAAGTTGTACTCTTCCTTGATATTGATCAGACACACACCCATAACCGCACAGTTGGTCGTAATCAAGGGGAGGAAGATACCCAGCCCCGCATAAAGGGCCGGCATGCTCTTCTTCATGAAGATCTCAACAAACTGAACCAGCGCGGCGATCACCACGATGAATACGATAGTCCTCATATACTCAAGCCCCAACGGTTTTAAGAAAACCGCCTCGAAAATCCAGGTCACAATACCTGCCAAGGCAAGGACAAAGACCACGGCCATGGCCATACCCGTAGCGTTGTCCATGCTCTTGGACGTGCCAAGAAAGGGACAGTTGCCCAGATATTGAATTAGCAGGATATTGTTGACCAGGATGGCGCCTACGGCCAGTAAGATATAATCTCCCATTTGACTTCTCCTCTATTTGGTTGAGTCGTTGAGTTGTCGATTGGTTGAGTCGTTAGCCTTATAAAATCGCTTTGCGATTTTATGAAGCGATTTTATTTTCCAATCAGGTTCATGATAGCGAGAACCAAACCAAGACAGACAAAGGCGCCAGGGGCTTCAACCATAAACGTAAAGGGCTGAAAGGACGGCCCGAATAGTTGAATGACAGTATCTGAGAATGGAACGGAGATGGTACCGGCACCAAAGGCCTCACGAATTCCGGCCAAAGCACCCAGGGCAATCGTGAATCCCACTCCAATACCAAGACCGTCTGCTATGGATGCTACAGGGGGGTTCTTGGAGGCAAAGGCCTCGGCTCGCCCAAGGATAATACAGTTCACCACGATCAGAGGAATAAAGATACCTAATTGTAGAAAAAGCGGATAGGCCACTGCCTGCATGACGAGTTCTACCACCACCACAAACGTAGCAATGATGATGATGAAACACGGCACCCTTACCTGACTGGGTATAATATTACGCAACGCAGAGACCAGGATATTCGAACACACAAGTACAAAGGTGGCTGCAACCCCCATCCCGACGCCATTTGCCACTGTCTTGGTGACCGCCAACACCGGACAGAGCCCGAGGACAAGCCTGAAAGGCGGAATCTCTTCCCATAACCCCTTGGTAAATTCTTGGACAATTGTTTTGGCCATTATTCTTCTCCCTATTTGGCAAAAGCCCTGGCTTGTTCTAGGATTTGTGGCTTCAGTCTGCTATAGAATGCTGAGCTATCCGTAACACCCTGGCACACTCCCCTTGATGTTATCGTAGCGCCTGATACTGCATCTATCTGCCCCCCGTCCGGTTTAACCTTAACAGGCTCGGTGATGGACAAACCCTTGAACTGGGCCCTGAAGGACGGATCATCCTTGGCCCTGGAACCGAGGCCCGGGGTCTCAGCGTGGGTGGTGACACCCATACCCAGCAATTCATCCGTCTCAATGTTAACACCCACCATGACGCCAATGTCTCCCCCAAAACCCTTGCCAAAGGATTCAAAGACGACAGTGTTGGCCTTGCCATCGAATACACCGACATAGAAGCCCCTCTCTACCTCACCGTCTTTGACCTTAAAGCGATCGACGAGCGGATCATTGCTACACCCTTCCAGGATCTCTATAATGGCAGGCCCTTTTACAAACTTGAGCTGCTGGTACTCGATTTTTGCCGCAGTCCCCGATTTAACACCCGCCAGCAGCGCACCGCCACAGGCCGCCATAACGGCAAGCACCACGATCATCCTTATAATATCACGCATTTTCTACCACCTTTCCAATCGCTTTGGGTCTGATCTTGTCCAGAAGTGGATTGCAAAGATTCATGAGGAGAACAGCAAAAACAACCCCATCCACATAGGCCCCGATATTTCTGATGAGCACTGTCATCATCCCGGCCATGGCCCCGAAAATAAGCATGGGAATAAAGTTGGCCGGAGATGAAGAGTCCTCAGGGAGCAGGAAGAAGGCCGCAACTAAGGTGTAACCGGTAAAGAGGTGAAACAGAGGGCCGGCATACTTGGCTGAATCAGAAAGATTGAACAAGAGTGCAGTAATGAACACGCCCGCCAGGAAAGAAAGAGATATCTCCCATCGCATATATCCTCTTAATATTAGGTAGAGACCCCCTACAATCAGTCCCAGGCCGAAGGTGGATCCGATAGCCCCTGCCTGTCTCCCCATGAAGAGATCGCCCATGCCAAATTTGCCAATGGCATCCGGGCCAAAAGCCTTCAAATCGGCCAGTGGATAAGTCATGACAAAGCCCAGATCATAATGGCGAAGGGATTCGTTAAAATCAAAGATCCCCGTGAATGAAATAACGAGCATGGCCAGGGCGAGAAGGGGGGGATTCAAGGGATTAAACCCGATCCCGCCGAATATCTGTTTACCAACGATAATGGCGATGAACGTCCCCAGGGCAATAAGCCACCAGGGAGCGGTAGCCGGCATGAGCATGCCAAGTAGCATCCCGGTAACCGCAGCGCTGCCGTCGCCAATGGAAGCAGATTTTCCCAGGATCAAATTCCAGATGACCTCCCAGATCATGGCACAGGCCATGGCAAAGGCAATTACCGCGAGAGCCGGTGCGCCATACTGGCTAATGCCCATTAACACGGCAGGAAGTGCGGCAATCATAATATGGTAATTCTTTGTCGATATCTTGCTGCCGTCGTGCCAATAAGGCGCGTGGGCCACGACAAGTTTCTTTTGACTACTCATTATTCTGCCTCCGCAGTTTCGATCAGGCTAAGTTCATATTTTCCTAACTTGATGTACTGAAAAATCGGGATTCTGGACACACACACATAAGAACACAACCCGCATTCAATACAGCAATGCAGGTCGTACATAGCCGCAGCCTCTTCATAAAGGCGAGCCTCCAGGAACCTGACGAGCATGTTCACCGGGATCTTAACCGGACAGATCCTGATACATTCACCACAGTTGATGCACGGATAATCCGTGGTCTGGGCGCTATCGGCCTCATCCTGAACCACGATTCCGTCAGTGCCGGGCTCAAGCGGAAGCTCATCAGAATAGGTAGCTATCCCCCTCATGGGCCCACCCAGAACGAGACGATCCCGCTCGCTCACGGAGACATTACAGGCTTGAAGCACATCCCTTAAAGGGGTGCCGATTCTGGCCCTTACGTTCCTGGTACTGCCGCCTTTTCCCACCACGGTGACAACCTTGCTGACGGGGAGTTGGCCAGCCCTGAAAGCAGCCCCTAATGCTGCCACGGCTTCAGCGGTGACAAAGACAACCCCTTCATCCTCTGGCGTATCACCGGCTTCGACCATCTGGCCAAGCACGTCCTTCATGATCATTTGGGGGAGGCTGTTAGGGTAGGTCCCCCTCACCGTTTTGAGTTCTGCACCCGTGGCACTGGCTTGTTGAACCAGGCTTTCAGGCACTGCGATAACAACCCGCTCTACGCCGGTCATCTTTTTTAAGATGTCAACGCCGTTTTTGATCTCAGCCGCCTCATTTTGCACCACACATTGATTGGCTGTAAGGAGCAAGTCGTCGTCCATTCCGTTGATGACAACCGTCCGTATCGTTTTTTCGGGGTCAGCAAACGCCTTGAAAGACGGGCTACCGGGTGCGCCTTCAAAAAACCTCAGGGCTGTATCAAGGGTTGGTTCCTTGTTGAACTCATCATCCCAGTCGTCCTGGCCGCTGGCATCGATGGTTATGGCCGTGTATTTTTGTGCCAGGGTCCCTACGTGTGGCGACATGGCCGATATAGTGCCGGTCACCGAAGAGATAACATACTCGGCGCTGTCCGGAGATGCAGAGAGCCTCTGGCCGGTCTTTACGGCGTCGCCAACCTTGAGTGTACTCGGAGGTCCCCCGTTTTCTGACGCTTTTAATAACAGGATCACCTTATTCGGAACCGGAAGCTCCTGGACCGAACCCGGTGCCAAGTTGTAGCGTAGCGCCGGCTTCACCAAACCTAAAAACGATCTCTTTATCATAAGCTCAACCCTTTATAAAATCGCTTCGCCCTGCCCGCCATTGCCAAGCACGCTAGCGTGTAAGCTGCATGCCGTACGGGGCGTTGGCAGGCGGGGATTTTATGTAACGCGGCTTCGCCGCTCGAAAATCAGGGAAGGTCGTCTTAACCCAATATTCCAGTATTCCCTGGCCCAGACCCT
>DAOVOU010000005.1 GCA_030629475.1 Desulfobacterales bacterium
CGAAGAACCTCTTGAGTGTTCGACTTGTCCACGCCTACGTAAACCCCTGTGAGTCCGGTGTCACAATACGACAATACAAAGGAGTAGATAGCATAGGCAAGACCCCGGCGTTCCCGGATTTCCTGAAACAGCCGGGAACTCATATTGCCGCCCAGGACGACATTCAGAAGGGCACACGCATGACGTCGAGGATCCGTCGTGTAGATACCCCTGGTGCCCAGACAAATATGGACCTGCTCCAGATTCTTGGGATGAGCGGTCGCCACCCAATCCATGGTCGGTTTGGTGCGCTCCGGGAAGTCATTCCCTTTTCGAACCACTTCAAATGCCTGAGCTATTGATTCTGCAAATGATACATGCTCCAGGTTTCCGGCTGCTGCAATTACGATCCGTTCAGGCTGGTATGCCCGGCTGAAATATTCCTTTATGCTATCGGAATCGAACCTTGTCACGGTCTCAGGGGTTCCGAGTATAGAACGCCCTAAGGGATGGCTTCCCCAAACAGCCTGGGCCAACAGGACATGGATGTGCTCGTCCGGTGTGTCCTCCAACATTCTTATTTCCTGGAGAATCACCTGGCGTTCTCGTTCTATCTCACCGGGATCAAAAACAGAGTTCAAAAAAATGTCAGACAAGAGATCCACCATCGTATCCACATGGGTGTCCATGACCTTGGCATAATAGCAGGTGTTCTCTTTACTGGTGAAGGCGTTAGACTGACCGCCGATGGCGTCAAACTCTTTGGCGATCTGAAGGGCGGTTCGCCTTTCAGTCCCCTTGAAGATCATGTGCTCAATGACGTGGGAAAGTCCTCCCTCTTCAGCCTTTTCATCGCGGGCGCCCACATTGACCCAGACTCCCATTGCGACCGACCGAGCGTGAGGTACCTGCTTGGTAACGATTCTAATGCCATTGTTCAGGACCGTTTTGTTAAGATCGTGCGGCATGTTTCTGATCCTCCATAATGGCCTTTCGGCTAAGGCGAATCTTGCCGTCACGATCTACTTCAAGAACCTTGACCATAACTTTGTCGCCCTCCTTCAGAACATCAGTTACCTTATGGACGCGCTTTGAATCGAGTTGGGAGATATGCACCAGTCCGTCAGTTCCCGGAAAGATCTCTACAAACGCACCAAAGTCCATGATCTTGCGAACAGTCCCTTCATAGATGGCCCCAACTTCAGCCTCGCGAACAATATCCTTGATCATCTTGAGGGCCTTTTCGCTCGATTCGTTATCAACACCAAGGATCTTTACAAGGCCTGAATCCTCTATATCGATCCGGGTGTCGGTTTCCATCTGGATGGCCCGGATTACTTTGCCCCCGGGGCCGATGATATCCCGTATCTTGTCGGGATTGATCCGTAAGGACAGGATCTTGGGCGCATAGGGGGAAATCTCCGGCCTGGGCTCTTTGATGGTTTCTTCCATCCTGTCCAGGATAAAAAGGCGGCCTTTGCGTGCCTGGTCGAGGGCCTTTTGCATGATTGACTCGGACAGGCCTTCAATCTTGATATCCATTTGAAGGGAGGTGATCCCCTCGCGCGTGCCAGCTACTTTGAAGTCCATGTCACCCATGTGGTCTTCATCGCCAAGGATGTCAGAGAGTATGAGCACTTTGTCCCCTTCCTTCACGAGCCCCATTGCGATGCCTGCTACAGCGCTGTTGATCGGAACACCGGCATCCATTAGGGCAAGGCTGGTGGCACACACAGTGGCCATGGAGGAAGAGCCGTTTGATTCCAGGATCTCCGATACAACGCGGATTGTGTAGTCAAAAGTGTCTCGGTCTGGCAAGACCTTTTGCACAGCGCGAGTGGAAAGCCCGCCGTGTCCGATTTCCCGTCGGCCGGGGCTTCCGAATCGCCTCGCTTCTCCAACTGAAAAGGGAAGGAAGTTGTAATGAAGCATGAAGGGCATGAAGACGTTCCCATCAAGGGTCTCAACCCGCTGTTCATCGCCAGTGGAACCAAGGGTTACAACGGCAAGGGCCTGGGTTTCGCCACGCCTGAAAAGGGCTGAGCCATGGGTCCGGGGTAGTGCCCCCACTTCACACGTGATGGGGCGAATCTCGTCGAACCTGCGGCCATCTATGCGACGGCCTTCTACGACGGCGAGATTGCGTATGATGCGGCGCTCAAGGGCGTGAAAAGCCTCATTAACCTGTTGTTCCTGATCGGCATAGCGATCTCCAAGGGCCGCCAGCACATCGGTTCTCACACCCTTCAGCACGTCAAGGCGTTTAAGCTTTTCAGGGACCTGCATGGCTTCCTTGATCCGCTCGGCAGCCAGGGCTTCCACCTCTTTTGCCAGGACTTCGTCTATCTCACTGACAGGAGCGGGGCGCTTCGGCAGGCCCACGGCCTCCTTGAGTTTGACCTGTAGGTCAATAATTGGTTGTAAGGCTCTGTGGCCAAAAAAGATCGCTTCCAGTATATCCTCCTCTTTGACAAAGAGACCTTCTCCTTCCACCATGACCACAGCATCTTTGCTCCCTGCGACGATCAGATTGATATCGCTGTTTTTCACTTCTTCACGGGTGGGGTTGACTCTGAAACGACCATTTATGCGACCCACACGCACGCAGGCGATCGGTCCGGCAAAGGGAATGTCAGACACCTCCAGGGCTGCCGAGGCACCTGTGACAGCTAACATATCAGGATCATTTTCCTTATCCACGGAGAGCACTGTGGCAATGACCTGAGTCTCATGCCTGTAGTCTTTGGGGAAAAGAGGCCTGATCGGCCGATCTATGATCCGTGCAGTGAGCGTTTCCTTTTCGCTCGGTCGTCCAATCTCTCTACGAAAGTAGTTGCCGGGTATCATCCCGACCGCATATCCTTTTTCCTGATACTCAACCGTCAACGGCACAAAATCGATCCCTTCCCGGATTTCATCCGTGGAAACAACAGTCACCAAAACCATGGTGTCCCCATACCGGACCATGACAGCGCCACTGGCCTGCCGTGCCATCTTTCCTGTTTCTATGCTGAGGGTGCAATCACCCACATTTGCCTTAAATGATACTTCCATTCTTGTTCTCCTCAGAATTCGTTATTTGTTTTAAGTGATGCCTAAAGTGAACTAAAGTCCCTAAAGTTGTGAATCCGAAATTCCTATTCGTTATTTGCAGCTCGCAACGCTTTACACTCAACGGTTGCCGCCACGATTCACGAGATTATTTTCGAAGACCCAGGGCCTTAATAATCTCCCGGTAACGTGTAATGTCCTTGCTTTTCAAATAGTTTAGCAACCTGCGCCGCTGGCCGACCACTTTTAGCAAGCCCCTTCTGGAATGATGATCTTTTCGGTGGATCTTGAAATGCTCGTTTAGTTGGCTGATACGCTGAGTTAGAAGGGCGATCTGGATCTCTGGCGATCCCGTATCTGTTTCGTGAAGTTTGAACCGATCAATCAACGTCTTTTTTTCCTCTACTGCTAAAGCCACTTTCAAAACCTCCTCTTTTGGATTGATGATTGTCGATTGACAATTGATGATTTGGGATTTTCAACCGACAATCTTCAATCGACAATCGACAATGGAAAAACACAAGCATATGGATACACACCATTTTTCTTGCTTGAACTTATGACGGCAACCAGGTTGCCTTGGGTATCGGTTACCTTTATCCACGGACAGGTCCGCCAAAGGCGGACCGCTGCAACTTCTTCCTGGGTCACTGGATGGCCATGTTGTATCTTTTTTAAAAGCTGATCACCCGCTGACATGCCTGGCATTTCCCTTAAGGCAACGCTCATTGGTATTATGTGGTTTGAGATCTTGCCGCTTGCAGCAAGCCTATCCAGGGTATTCAAAGATACAGCTTCGTCCAGGCCGAATCTGCCACTTTCGGTTCTACACAACTCGGTTAAATGCGCGCCACACCCCAGCGCGTCTCCGATATCAGCGCACAATGTACGAACATAGGTCCCAGCGCTGCAGCATACATCAAAGCGGACATCGGGCAGGCTGATGTCAAGTACTTCCAGCCCGTAGATGGAAATACGTCGGGGTGGTTTTTGTACGAAAGTCCCGTGCCGGGCTAGCCTATAAAGCGGCACCCCGTGGTGCTTGAGGGCAGAATACGCAGGAGGGGTCTGGTGTTTCACTTCCAGGAAGCTAAGGAAAACCTTGTGCACGTCCTGATCTGAGACTCCCAGGTCGGGTTCCGTTGAAACAACCCTGCCCGCGAGATCCTGGGTGTCGGTTCGAATCCCGAGCCTCATGACTCCTTCATATCGCTTTTTTCCATACGTAAAAAACCGGGCAAGGCGCGTAGCCTTATTTATACAGCAGATGAGCACGCCGGTGGCAAACGGATCCAGAGTGCCGGTGTGGCCCACCTTCTTGACTTTTAAGATCCTCTTTACGTGTGTGACTACCTGGGCAGATGTCATATCTGGCGGTTTGTCTACAACGATGATCCCGTTCATCTTTCCCTTATGTCTCGAAATTTCTACAACCCGTTGAACTGCAATAGCGAGCGCATTCCCCTTAGAGGGTCGAAGTGCCTAAAGTGATCTAAAGTGATCTAAAGTGCCTAAAGTTAAGGTATTATGTCAATTTTATATACTTTTTCCAATAGGGGTAAATATTGCAGCATAAGAACGCTTTATCGTCCCTTTCTAAAATTGACTGCGCTGAAAGCGCATTCCTCAACTTTAGCTCACTTTAGGCACTTTTTTGTTCCAGCTTGCGCTGGGTAGACGTCCTGACATAAAATACGTCACCAAACTTACGAAACAGAGCGCTAAGTTCCATTACGTATTTCCTTCAAGACCTTATTTATCCTGGTCCCCCGATCACAAGATTCGTCATAAAGGAACTCGAGCTCCGGCATGCGTCTGAGTTCGAGGCGATGGCTTAGCTGACGCCTCAGATACCCCGAAGCGCTTTTAAAGCCAGCCAGGGCGCTCAGCCTGCGTTCCTCTCCTTCGGCAACGGTAAAATAGATCCGGGCCGAACGGAGATCGTCAGTTATGCTCACACGCATGATGGTGACAAAATCCAAACGGGGATCCCTGATCTCTTTCTGCAGGAGATCGGATAGTTCCTTTTGTACCTGACCCCTTACTCTGTCAGCTCGCTTGTAGTGGATCACAGGCTGATGATCTCCATTTCCGAATCGATGATTTCAGCCACTTCCATGGCTTCAACAAAGTTCATAGCCTTGTCTAACTTGGAATTGATCCGTCGGCGATCATTCCCCACAAAAGCCAGGCCTATTTCTGCACGCTGGTGGCTGTCATTGGCGCCAACCTCCGCCACTGACGCATTGAAGGTGTTTTGAAGACGGGTAATTATACTCTTTACGATCCTGCGTTTGCCTTTTAATGAGGTGTTTCCAGGAATCCTCAAAACGATTGTGCCAATTCCAACAATCATCACGATTCGATTGCGGATTGCGGATTGCGGATTGCGGATTTACTCGACAACCTGTAATCCCCAATCGGTACAGGCAACATCAGAACGATTTTTCCAATTTCAAGAATCATCAGGGTTGATTTGGGATTTGTGATTTCAGATTCATTCTGCATTCCGCATTCCGCATTCCGCATTCCGAAATCCGCAATCGCTTTACTCCAGGACCGGTTTGACCTCTTCTATTTCGTAACATTCAATCACGTCATTGACCTTTATGTCATTGTAGTTTTCGATGCCGATCCCACATTCGTATCCGCTTTGTACTTCTTTGACGTCATCTTTGAACCGACGCAAGGACCCTATCTTTCCGTTATAGACCACGACCCCCTCACGGAGGAGCCGGACGGGCTGGCCACGTTCGATTTTTCCTTCGGTCACATAGCAACCCGCAATGGTTCCAACCCTTGGGATATGAAATATCTCCCTGACTTCTGCGCTTCCTACGAGATGCTCTTCATACGTGGGTTCCATCAGGCCTGCCATGGCCCCCTTAATATCATTAACAACGTTGTAGATTACGTCGTAGAATCGGATATCCACATTCTGTTCGGCTGCCAGGTCACGCACCTTGGCATTGGGCCGAACATTAAAACCAATGACAATAGCATTCGAGACCGTGGCCAGCATAATATCTGACTCCGTCATGGCCCCGGTGGCAGAGTGGACCATGTTGACTTTTACCTCTGTTGATGCAATCTTTTGTATGGCTTCTGTTAAGGCCTCGACAGACCCCTGTACGTCGGCCCGGATGATTAAGTTCAGATCCTTGACAGGAACACCTTTCATTTGTTCATAGTATTTTTCCAGGGTTAATCTGCTGCTTTGTGCCAGCTCACGCACCCGCTGCTTCTGGGCGCGATGGAGACTTACCTGCTTTGCCGCCTTCTCGTCAGTCAGGGCCATAAAGTCGTCACCAGCCATCGGAACTCCGGACAGACCTTGAATCTCGACTGGCATGGACGGCCCGGCGCTATCAAGGCGCTCGCCGCGATCGTCAATCATAGCGCGAATTCTTCCATGGTAAAGCCCACATATGACCGCATCACCGGCATGAAGGGTCCCCCCTTGAACCAGTACCGTGGCTACCGGACCCCTGCTGGGATCAAGTTTGGCCTCAATCACATGTCCTAGCGCAAGTTTGTCAGGATTCGCCTTCAATTCCAGGACGTCTGCCTGGAGGAGGACCATCTCCAGAAGTTCCTCAATCCCTTTCCCCTGCTTGGCCGACACATTCACAAAGACGGTATCACCACCCCATTCCTCAGGGGTAAGGTTGTGTTCTGCCAATTGGCGTTTTACGCGCTCAGGATCTGCCTCTGGTTTGTCAATCTTGTTTACGGCTACCATGATAGGCACACCGGCTGCTCTTGCATGGTTGATAGCTTCAACGGTTTGGGGCATTACACCATCGTCAGCAGCTACGACCAAAACAACCAGATCGGTTATTTCCGCCCCCCGGGCGCGCATGGCCGTGAATGCCTCGTGGCCAGGCGTATCAAGAAATACGATGTGCCCTTTCTCTAAAGTTACATCATAAGCTCCGATATGCTGGGTGATGCCACCCGCTTCACCATCGATGACATTGGTTTCCCGTATGGCGTCTAACAGCGATGTCTTGCCGTGGTCCACATGTCCCATAATAGTCACCACGGGTGGTTTGGGTTTCAATTTCTCTGGATCATCCTTTTCAGCATGAATGAGAGTCTCTTCCTCGAAAGAGACCTTTTCAGCTTCGTACTGGAATTCGCTTGCAACCACAGCAGCAGTTTCAAAATCGATGGCCTGATTCAGGGTGGCCATGACGCCAAGAGCCATCAATTCCCTGATTACTTCAGCTACCTTTACTCCCATTCGCCTGGCCAGATCTGACACCACAATCGCTTCGTCGATCTTGACGCGACGTTTGATGGCCTTGGGGGTGGTAATCAAGGTTTTGTCGCCCCTGATTGCCACCTTTCCCTTACCGTGCTTTCGGCCCTTACGGGTCCTGAGAGCTCTTGCGTCGTAGAGGTCCGATTTGTCCAGGATCTCCTTTTTTCGAAAAGTGATCTTTTTCTTGAAGAACTCCTCACGTTCTTCCAACTTAACGGGTCTCTTTTTGTCCTTTTTCCTAACTTTGCCTTTAACGGTCGCAGGCGGCCGTTCTTCTTTGGGAACGAGTCTCAGGTGTGTTGCAGGTTTTGCCTTGCCTTTGACCGGCGCAGCCAGCTCCTTTTTGGGGGTGACATCGGCGGGCGGTTTGGCTTCTGGCATCTTAATGATCTTGGCCGCTCGTTCCTTTTTTGCCTTTGGTTTCTTCTTTGCCCTGGCTTTTTTCGCAGGTCTTGCCTTTTCAGGCTTAGCCTCTACCTTCACGGGTTCAGGGGCAGCTTCCTCAGGCGTTTCCACCTCGGTCCTGGCCGCAGGCTTGTCAGGTTCAACAATCTTAGCCACCTTTTCTCTGGAGGCTTCATCAGACACGGGAGCAATAATCTCATCCGGTTTGACCTCAACCGCTTCCTTTTCTTTGGGCTTGAATCGGATTTCACCTTCCGCCTTGGCTACAGGGATGATTCCTTCTGCTTCCGGCTTCTTCTCGATTACTTTTCTCCGTCTTCTGATAACCGCGCCTTTGATTCGTTTCTCAGTCACAATTTCCGACTTGCCCTGGAAAAGGGCTTCTTTGATGCCAGCAACTGTCTCTTCATCTATGACACTCATGTGGCTTTTCACAGTGATATTCATCTCTATTAGCCTTTCGAGAAGCACTTTGTTGGTCATATTAAGCTGTTTGGCAAGTTCATAAATTCGGATTTTTGCCATTCATTTCTCCCTGCTTTGGTATCTAGTACTTGACCGAAAACCCCAGGTTTTTGGTCAAAAACTCGAAATCCGAATTTCGAAATCCGAAACAATGACAGAAATAAAAATGTTCCAATGACAAAAACAATGAAATTCCAACAAGCTCATTTTGGTCATTTTGTCATTTGGTATTCGAATTTGTTTCGAATTTCGAGTTTCGATATTCGGATTTTGCCTGAACATGACTTTTCGTTCAGGCACTATCTAGCCCGTTTAGCCCGTTTAGCCCGCAAAAAAAATCAATTAGAGGACTCACAAACCGGCTCAACCAGAATCTTCCGCATCCTCCGAAGCATCCTCAGGGCTGTCCTGCACAGACATTGCTTCGGATATATCTTTGTCCTTTCTCATATAGTCGTTTTCATCCACTACCTCAAGGGCCTGTCTGGCCGACTCCAACAGGATTTCCGCCTTTTTCTCGCTGATCCCCTTAATCTGAATCAGTTCCTCGACAGACGCGTTGGCAAGTTCCTCAATTGAATAGAATCCCTGTTCGTAAAGGACATCGGCTGTGCTGGCTCCTACCCCTGGAAGCCCCATCAAGGAGTCATAGCCGGTCCGCATGGCCTCGCTGTAGTCGGTTTCACTCTTAACATCGATGCTCCAGCCTGTTAGCTTAGAAGCAAGGCGCACGTTTTGTCCCCGTCTACCAATGGCCACTGACAGATATTCATCCGGCACAATTACCTCCATAGACCGGTTCGCCTCGTCAATCACAACCCGAGAGATCTCGGCTGGTGACAGGGCATTGCACACAAACTTTGCGGGGTCACTGTGCCAGGGAATGATATCGATCTTCTCTCCCTTTAATTCGTGAACCACACTTTGAACCCGCGTCCCTTTCATTCCGACACACGCGCCCACAGGATCAATATCCGAATCATTCGATGTCACGGCAATCTTTGCACGAGCGCCTGGTTCCCGGGCCGCAGCCATAATGTTTACGATTCCCTCGCTAATTTCTGGCACCTCGATATTGAAAAGGATTACGAGGAACCGGGGATGACTTCGAGACAGTATTATCTGGGGACCGCGGGACTCGTGGAGTACGTCTAATACGTAGGCTCGAATTCTCTCCCCACGACGATAGGTTTCCCTGGGAACCTGCTCACCTATAGGAAGAATCGCTTCGGTCCGGCCCAGGTTCACGATGACGTCCCGTTTGTCTATCCTTTGAATAATCCCGTTAATGATTTCACCTTTTCTATTGATAAAGCTTTCGTAGACTACGTCACGTTCCGCATCCTTCATCTTCTGTATGATAACCTGCTTCGCCGACTGTGCAGCAATTCTTCCAAAGGTTGTCGCGTCCATTTTTGTCCCCAGACTGTCTCCCACTTGACACCCCGGGTCAAGCTTACGTCCCTCTTCCAAGTCTATTTCCAGGCCCGGATCGGTGACCTTTTCAACCACGTTTTTAAACTGGAAGACCTCAATTTCGCCAAGTTCTTCATTATACCGGACTTCCATATCTACCCCGGTTCCGAATTTCTTCCTGGCAGCGGACCTGAGCGCTTCTTCAAGCGTCTTGATGAGAACTTCCTTGTCAATGCCCCGGTCACGACTGACCTGTTCAATGACTCTTCTTACTTCCGATATTAGCATTTTAGACACCTTCTTCGATTGATGATTGTTTATTGACGATTGACGATTGATTCCTTTCGATTGACGATTGATTTTCTTCCAATTGTCAATCGTCAATCATCAATCCAAAGATTGATTTCTGATTTCCTTTCAATCATCAATATTCAATCATCAATATTCAATCCAAAGGTTTGCCTTCACAATTGTTTCATAGGGAATAGCGACTGGCCGGTCATCAACTAGAAGTCTGACCATGCCTTCTGAAAACCCAGCGAGCACCCCTTTGAAACAGTTCTTTCCTTGCACAAGGCGATCAGTCTTGATAACCGCCAGCCTGCCTTCAAAATAGACGAAATGTTTTGGCTTCGTTAACGGACGGTCAATGCCTGGCGAGGAGACCTCCAGGTGATAAGGCTCGTGCCAGTCCATTTTTGCGTCCAGGATGTCTCCCAATTGATTGCTGATAGTAGCACAATCGTCTAAGGTGACCCCCCCTTGTTTGTCGATAAAAACTCGCAAGACCCGTCCATTGGGTTCTCTGCGATATTCCACGTCGATCAACCTCATCCCTTCTGACTTCAGGAGCGGTTCTGCCAAGATCTCCACATCCGTGACAAATTTTTGGGTCCACTCATTCATAAAAAAAACGGGCCTTTGCCCGTTTCCCATGCCACGGTCTATCTCAATAATCTTCTTGCTGAACTTTTTGAGAAAAAAACCAAAGGCAAAGATTATCGGAAAAAATCCACTGATCGAAGCAGATGCTTGGCTCCGTCGTAGACGGAGCCACAAACGAGACCTTTGCAAAACATCCTCTTTTGCCCAATCTCTGCGTCAGGCTCAGATTTTAATCCTCAAAATACTCAAAGTATTCCTGTGGTTAAAATCCTCGCCTTCCTTGACCTTGAGCAAAATTGAACGCTTTGCAAATGTCTCGACGGCATCGCCTCAAAAAGGGAAAAGGGCGAATCCCGCCGGAGACGGGACAAAAACTGGAGCGGGCAACGGGACTCGAACCCGTGGCCCCAAGCTTGGGAAGCTTGTACTCTACCAACTGAGCTATGCCCGCTTATAAAATCGCTGCACGATTTTATATAACGCGGCTACGCCGCTCTAAAATGGAAATTCCTAAACAATTCAAAAATTAATTTATATTCTTTTTTAAAGATTGTCAAACATTTTTCGCGTTGGTGCTGCCGGACAGAAAAATCCGGAAAATCGGATTTGAAAAGCAGCTTGATTGTGATATAAACCACAAATTTAGAAACTCATGATTTTGCATTGGTAGATCCTTCAGTCGTTGGCGAAACGAGGTAAGATTTCGGTTGAGTGAGACGGTTGCGGTTGCGCAACTCGTATCGGGATTCGTAGAGCGGTTACGGATAATCTGACGTCTCGGAAATTCTACAACCCATTGAAATAATGGCCCTTTATGGACACGATTATCTGCTGCCTGAGACATGGAATAATGGAATACTGCAATAGTGGGACAAAAGCGGAAAAGGATCATTTTCTAAACGCTTTCATACCTCTCAAGCCATTATTCCAACATTCCATTATTCCAACATTCCAATTACGGAGCTAAGAGTTGTTGCTTGCTTGGACCAAATTCAGCGAGCGCAAGGAGCAGCGCAACCGAGTGACGACGGACGAAACGAGCAGCGCAACCGAACAACCAATAACGAATGACACATGAATCAAACAGGGATATGACAGGAACCATCAAGTGAAGGAAGGACCACCGATTTTTTCAGTTTCCAAATTTCTGGTTCACAATTCTTCAATTACGGTTTATCCGGGTTGGATGGAGAGACAATGGATAACGTCAGAGAGCAGATCGAATTTGATGTACTGTTTGTGGGAGGGGGTCCTGCGAGCCTCGCTGGTGCAATTCATCTGATGAAACTGGCCAAGAGCAAGGGCCTTGAGCTTGAGGTAGCTCTTATCGAAAAGGGGGCGGACATAGGTTCTCATGCGTTGAGCGGCGCGGTTCTGAACCCGATTGCCCTCAAGGAGCTTATTCCAAACTACAGGGAAACAGGCTGTCCCATTGAGACAGACGTCCGTGGGGATGAATTCTATTTCTTGACCAGAACACGCCACTATGGCGTTCCTTTTGTGCCAAAGTACATGCACAATAAGGGGTTCCATATCATAAGCCTGTCCAGGTTTGTCTCTTGGCTGGGGAGGTTTGCTGAAGGTCTTGGGGTTAACGTCTTTCCGGGCTTTGCGGGCAAAGAAGTCCTTTACGGCCAGGACGAAAGGACCGTCATCGGAGTTCGGACAGGAGACAAGGGGGTTGGCAAGGATAACGCCCCCAAGGCAAACTTTGAAGCAGGTATCGACATACTGGCAAAGGTAACTGTGTTTGGAGAAGGCCCCAGGGGAAGCCTGCTGCAGGCGATTTCCAGCAAGCTGCACATCTTTGAGGGCAAGATGCCACAGGTGTTTGAAACCGGTATCAAAGAGGTGATCCAACTGCCTGAAACCAAATATTTTTCGAATAGCCGGGGCAATGATATTCATACGTTCGGCTACCCGCTGGGTTTGAATACCCACGGCGGTGGCTTTATTTACGAGATGAAGGACAACAGGGTCTCCCTTGGGCTTATCGTGGGATTGAGTTATCAGGACACCATGCTCGATCTGTACGAAGAATTCATAAGATTCAAACGGCATCCGTTCATCAGTAAACTTATAAAAGGTGGCCGGGTGATTGAGCAGGGTGCCAGGACGATCGTCACGGGGGGGTATTACACGATGCCGAAGCTGGCCGTTGGCGGCGGTCTTTTTGTGGGGGCTTGCGCCTCAATGCTAAATGCGCCGGCGCTGAAAGGCATCCATACGTCCATGAAGTCGGGTATGCTTGCGGCAGAGGCAATTGTAGAGACCTTTAGTAAGGGGAGCTTTACGCAAGAGACCCTGGGCTATTACCATCACCTGTTTGAAGCTAGTTGGCTCAAAAAGGAGCTCTACACGGGGAGGAATTTTACCCAGGCTGTATCCAAAAAAGGTCTGGTCAAGTTCTTGCATGTAGGCGCGCAATATCTTACCGACGGAAAGGGTATATTTGATAAGATGCCCATTGAGGAGGACTCCAGGACCTTAAGACCCTTTAAAGAAGATGTTAATTCGCACCGTACAAGGACATATGAGAAGCAGGCATATGACGGGGTGCTCTTCGTGGACAAACTCACTGGTGTTTATTTGTCAAAAACTCAGCACAGGGAAGATCAACCCTGTCATTTGATTGTTCACGACCCGAGTCTGTGTGTGAATGAATGCTTTGAGACCTATCGATGCCCCTGTACAAGGTTTTGCCCTGGCAATGTCTATGAATTGGAGACCGACGATAAAACCCATGGAAAAAGACTCAGGCTCAACCCTTCAAATTGCCTTCATTGCAAAACCTGCGACATCAAGGACCCCTACGGGAACATAACCTGGATTTGCCCTGAAGCGGGTGACGGGCCCGGGTATACGGTCGTTTAAAAAGTGTCTAAAGTGTCTAAAGTGAGCTAAAGTTGTAACTACTCAGGTTGTCAGGTTCACGGTTCACGGTTGGCTACTTTGCGCTTTTGTAACTGCTCGGGTTCACGGTTCACCGTTGACAGGTTAATCTCTGAACCTTGAACCTTGGAACCTTGAACCTAAGTAGTTACTCTTCATCGCTCTCTAACCTTGAACCTTGAACCTTGGAACCTTGAACCTAAGTAGTTACAAATCGCGCAGCGATTTTGTAACAATATGTGGTATCCTGCCCTCAAAAACCTACAATATATGATAATTTAAAATAATTTATATATAAGTTAATATAAATTACTTGACAAATTCACTTCTTCCGGGATATAATATAAACTTAGTTCTGTTTCGCTACGCAATTGGAATAGTGGAATAATGGCACACAGATTGCATGGCAAAACATCATCTTAAGGGCTGTGTATGATGGTTTACCATCTACCCGGTTACCAGGAGACAATGTCACATGGGGAAGAATGCATTGAAACAAATTCGCGAATCGTTCTTGATGAGCAAGGCTGAACTGGCAAGAAAAGCCGGTGTGTCCCCTATCACCATTGACAGGATAGAAAAGGGCATGGATTGCCGTATGGAGACCAAGCGGAAGATACTTTTGGCCCTTGATTACAAACTTTCGGACAAAGATAAGGTATTCACTATCTGAGGAAGTGCCATGATTTTTGGCAAAAAGGACCACCTCATAGGCCTGGACATTGGCTCGCGAACGATTAAGCTGGGTGAGGTGGTGCAGACAAAAAAAGGTTGTATCTTACAAAAGTTTGGCATGGCTGACCTACCTCATGGTCTTATAGAGGAAGGTCGTATCAAAGAGCCCGAGGTGGTGGCCGATACCATCAAGGGTCTTGTAAAAGACCTAAAGGTCAAGGAACGTAATGTGGCCACCTCTGTTGCCGGTTATTCGATCATCATCAAGAGGATCACTGTAGGAAAAATGACAGAGGAGGAGCTGCAGGACAGTATTGAGTATGAGGCCGAACAGTATATCCCATTCGATGTGCAGGATGTTAACATCGATTTTCACGTTATTGGAGAACATGAATCAAATCCGAATCAAATGAATGTAATGCTGGTCGCAGCCAAGAAGGAGATCATTGATGAGTATGTAGACGTCCTGGAAATGGCAAACCTGAACCCCTCCGTGATCGACATTGATGTGTTTGCTCTGGAAAGAGTGTTTGAAGATAACTACTCGAATGAAGAAGGAAGCATTGCCCTGATCGATATCGGGGCCAACAAGATGAATATCAACATCATAAAAGACTATATGTCTGCTTTCACTCGAGAGGCGACAGTTGGGGGCGAGCAGATTGTCCAAGAGATTGCCTCCCGGTTTGATTGTTCATTTGAGGAGGCCGAGGCTATCAAGATAGGCGAGACAAAGGACAACGTGCCTGAGGAAGAGGTTCGGGAGATCATTGCTTCCTTCACCTCCGGCTGGTGTAATGAGATCAGGCGGGCCATGGATTTTTACTATTCTACATATGCTGATGAGGAAATCAAGCGGATCATCCTGAGCGGTGGTGCCGCGCAGACGGCGGGATTTTCCGAGCTTCTTTCAAGCGAGACTTCCATCGATGTACAGATGTGTAATCCCTTCACCAGCATGAATATTAACGAAAAACAGAACGACATGGACTATCTTCAGAAGATTGCCCCTCAAGCTGTGATCTGCATGGGCCTGGCATCAAGGAGGGTGGACGACAAATGATCCGGATCAATCTATTGCCGGTTCGAGCCGCACGAAAAAGGGAAAATATTCGACGGCAGGTGTCGGTCTTTGCCCTGTGTATTGTTTTTACCGTCAGCGCCATGGCGTATCTTGCGGTTTTCATGACGGGCACAATATCCGACCTGACTGCCAAGATCGAAGCGGCCCAAAGAGACCTGAAGGGATATCAAACGGCTGCAAATCGTGTTAAGAAAATAAAAAGTGAGCTTCAGAAACTGCGCGAAAAGACCGATATTATTGCTAAGCTGGAAGAAAGCCGCACCGGACCGGTGCAGATCATGGATGCCCTTACCAGCCTGGTGGTGGCAGAAAGGATGTGGCTCACGAGCTTGACTGAAGCCGGTGGGAAGATGAATCTTGCAGGCGTAGCCATGGATAACAAGACCATTGCCGATTTCATGACCCGCCTTGAGAACTCGCCTTACTTCAAGGTGGTGGACCTCATATCCTCCAAGCAAATCAAGTTACAGAAGGACAAGAAGTTCAAGCAATTTACGATGACCTGTCAGCTATCAAGCAGAGGGCCGAAAAAAGAACCAAAAACATAGGCGTTCACAGGTTCAAAGTTCAGCGTTCAGGGTTACAACCTCTGAACCCATGAACGGTTACCAAAAAACCTCATAGGGCAAGATGGCAAAACTTTCACTACCAAGTCTCCCCTTTGAAAAGATTGCGGCACTGAGCCGGGTGCACAGGATTGTGATCTGCGCAGGCACATTCCTGCTACTTGGAGGTGTGTTTTTTTATTTTGTCTATATGCCGAAAGCCGGCAGAATCAATGAGTTGAAGAAAGATTATGATGGCCTTCAGGTCAAGCTGACAAAAGCAAGGGCAGCCGCAAAAGATCTTGACAAATACGAGAAACAGTTCAAAGAGGCTCAGGCAAATTTCAGGCTTGCCCTTCAGGTTTTGCCGGACAAGAAGGAGATACCGAGCCTCCTTGAGAACATATCAAAATCGGGTATACGTGCAGGTCTCGAGTTCCTGTTGTTCAAGCCGGAGAAAGGGGTTTCAAAAGGCTTTTATGCTGAGATTCCTGTAAAGATACAGGTAAGGGGCGGATATCACAACCTGGCGATGTTTTTTGACCAGGTGGCGAGACTTTCCAGAATCGTCAATATTTCCAACATCAAGATCAAGGGTTCAAAGGATTCTAAAAAGGCCGAAAAACACCTGGAGGCATCGTGTGTGGCGACCACGTTTCAATTTGTCGAACAAGCATCAAAGAGTAAATAACGTCTCGGAATTTCTACAACTTATTGCAAATATAGGAGGTTTTCGGGGCCTGGATTTTTGCCTCGTGTATGGAATAATGGAATGGTGGAATAATGGAATGTTGGTTTTTAAAGGAAGTTACACATTTTTTAACTCCCAGGTCAAGAGAAATTTTGCCAATAAAC
>DAOVOU010000330.1 GCA_030629475.1 Desulfobacterales bacterium
CATGCTGCTCAATGATTCCATAAGGCTGGCGATAGGCTCTTTGTTTAGCCGGCGGATGCGAAGCTTTCTCACCGCGCTGGGAATTGCCGTGGGCATCGCCTCCGTAGTGCTGCTCACCTCCATCGGCGAAGGCGTTCACAAGTTCGTTTTGTCAGAGTTCACCCAGTTCGGCACCAATCTGATCGCTGTTACGCCAGGAAGGGCCACCACCACAGGCATATCCGGGGCCATTATCAGCAACGTACGACCTTTGAGTATGGACGACGCGCTGGCGCTTGAGCGAATCCCCAGGGTTGTTGCAGTTGCTCCCTTCGTGCAGGGAAATGCTCCGGTGGAATTCGGCAAGCGCAGCAGGCGCAGCTATATCTTCGGTGTCGGCCCGGAGGTGCCGACAGTGTGGCAGATTAAAGTCGCGATGGGCCGTTTCCTTCCGTATGATGATCCTCGTGCAGCACGCGCTTTTGCTGTGTTGGGCAGCAAGCTACGGGATGAACTTTTCGGCAGCGAGAATCCCCTTGGCCGGCGTATTCGTATTGGCGGGGAGCGCTACCGCGTTATTGGCGTTATGGAATCGAAAGGTCAAATGCTTGGCTTTGATCTGGATGACGCCGTCTATATCCCAGCAGCCAGGGCCCTGGCCATGTTCGACCGGGAAAGCCTGATGGAAATTGATCTGCTGTATGCCGCCGGAAGTACTGCAGACGAGATCGCTAAAAAAATCAAAGGATTCCTTATCGCCCGGCACGGCGCAGAAGACTTCACCATCACCACTCAGGAACAGATGCTGGATGTACTGGGCTCGGTGCTCAATATACTTACTCTGGCGGTGGGCGCATTGGGAGGGATTTCACTTCTGGTTGGTGGTGTTGGCATTTTAACCATTATGACCATCGCGGTGAATGAACGGACAGCGGAAATCGGGCTGCTCCGCGCCATCGGCGCACGCCGCAGACAGATACTTGTCCTTTTCCTCGGCGAGGCCGTTGTGCTGGCCAGCATCGGTGGTTTAGCCGGTCTTGTGATCGGCGCTGGCGGGGCGTGGCTACTCGGGGCCATGGTGCCTGCGCTTCCCACTCACACCCCGTGGTCGTATGTTGTATTAGCCGAAATCCTGGCTGGTTTTATAGGTCTTTTAGCCGGAGTTCTGCCCGCCCGCCATGCTGCAAACCTGGATCCAATCGAGGCATTAAGGGCAGAGTAGGCGTTCACAGGTTCAGAGTTCACCGTTCAGGGCAGAGGTGATTTGGCTGTCAAGCCCAAATTGATGCCTTGTGGATTGTTGTTGACTGAATTGAAGAAGTCTGATGCAAAGGTTTTGGAGGATAGGATCGTGGGTTTCGCCTTTGGTTGGGCTTTTTTGCAGGAACGATTTTTATGTTCTACACGATGTCAAAAGTGTGATATAGGATCTGAACTTAGCTCCGCTGCACGAGAGGTTTTTGTACAGGCTTGTGGTCATTTTTGGATGGCCGTTTCAAAGTATTGTGACCTGTGCGGTTAGGTATCAGATTTCATGCGAAATTTGGCATCTTTCATTTTCGCCGTAAAGTAGTTTACACTTTTTTTACCATCCCAGGTGTCAGGTGTCAGGTGTCAGGAATGAATAAATGCAAGAGCTGAACACTGAAACCTGACACCTGATTCGATCTCGCACACGATCTCCGGCAAAAAGTGTAAACTACAGAATGAAGGATGCCCGAAATTTGTATAGTTTCTTAACCGCACAGGTGGAAAGATTGTGAAAGAGGGAGGATGGAAAAATGGGTATTGGTAAGCAGGTCCGTAAAGAGCGGATCATGAACCGGGAAACCGGCAAGACCGTAATCGTTCCAATGGACCACGGTGTGACAGTGGGTCCGATCAAGGGTCTGATCGATCTGCCCAGGACCGTGGACATGGTAGCCAAGGGCGGGGCCAACGCCGTGGTGGAACACATAGGTATGGTGGGCCAGGGCCACCGCCGCTATGGGCGTGATATCGGGCTGATCGTGCATCTTTCCGGCAGTACCAGCCTTTCCCCGTACCCGAACCGCAAAGTGCTGGTCTGTTCGGTGGAGCGTGCAGTTCGAATCGGGGCGGACGCTATAAGTATCCACGTCAACATAGGCGCGGAGAACGAGGGCGAAATGTTGGAGGCTTTTGGCGAGGTTGCTGGAGACGCCGATTACTGGGGCATGCCGCTTCTTGCCATGGTTTATCCTCGTGGTCCAAAGGTCGATAATGAGAAAGACGTTGACAACGTAAAGATCGCTGCTCGCGTAGGCGCCGAACTTGGGGCGGACATAGTCAAGGTCCCCTACACCGGATCTCCCGAGACCTTCAAAGAGGTAGTCGAGGGATGTCCTATTCCCGTAGTCATAGCCGGCGGGTCTAAGCTCTCCGACGAGGAGACCCTAAAGATGGTAGAGGGTGCCATCAAAGCGGGAGCGGCCGGACTATCAATGGGCCGCAATGCTTTCCAGCACGAGAATCCGGTCCTCTTAGTGTCTGCGGCCTGCGCCATTGTTCAGGGGGGCAAGAGCGCGGAAGAGGCAATGAAGATTCTCAAGGGCGAGGCATGAAGCTGGGGCCAAAAAAGTGCCTAAAGCCCGCCCTGGTGCGACATGTATGCAATACAATGCAGGGGGCCAATACTTCAAGATTGGGGTGTTGTAATTTTCAGCATTTCAAAACAGGTCTGGGCCAGGGTTACGGAATCGTATTTAAGAATGCGTGTACTTAGAAGGAGACAAAGGAGTGTATCATGACGAGGCTGTTCTGGGTTAATGTGAGACCCTATAAGAAGAAGGTCGTGACTACTGCGCTGGAGAGTGGGGCTGACGCCGTGATTGTCCCTCGAGGCCAGTCGAGTAACGTCCGTGATCTTGGGCTGATCAAGACGGTGTCGCCGGACGGTGACTTGAAACTCGGCGAGGACGTGGTTGAGATTACCATTTCCTCGCAAAAGGACGAGGCCAAGGCGCTCAAGGAGCCAGTTGAGAGACTTCTCCTGATCAAGACGAGCGACTGGAAGGTGATCCCCCTTGAAAACCTGGTCGCCAAGAGGGGCAAGGGTCTGCTGGCCTGGGTGCGTAACGCGGGGGAGGCCAAGATCGCGTTAGAGATCATGGAGCGTGGGGTTGACGGTGTAGTTCTCGACACAAGCGATCTTACCGAGATTAAGCGGACGGCAGCCGTGGCCCGGGAACAGGGAGAGC
>DAOVOU010000340.1 GCA_030629475.1 Desulfobacterales bacterium
AAGCCGCCCCTACGAGAAAACCCCGGCCCGCCCTGCCCGCCCTGGTGCGACAG
This sequence comes from Desulfobacterales bacterium, assembly GCA_030629475.1. Classification (GTDB taxonomy): domain Bacteria; phylum Desulfobacterota; class Desulfobacteria; order Desulfobacterales. Next base: position 54 of record DAOVOU010000340.1, read on the forward strand.
CGAATCGAAAATGCTGATGCAAAGCAAACCCGGTCTGGGCCAGGGGCGCGACAGAAGCTGGACAATGTCACGGAGAGAAAAACCCGGTCTGGGCCAGGGTCTGGGACAGGGTTTTGAAAAATGACGCAACCGACCCGCCTGCCATCGCCTGCCCGCTTGCTGAGCTTGCGAGGCAGACGGGGCACTGGCGGGCAGGCAGCCGTTGTGGGAGGGGCTTTCAGTCCCGATTGTCGCGGCAGGAATGCCGCTCCCACGAGCAGCGCAACCGATAGACGATAGACGTTAACTTGATGGTTGCCCCTTGTCAAGTTGACGTAGTTCATGATGTGTAGTATAAATCAAATTTAAGGGCTTTGCTCTAATCTGCTTCAGATTGGTTCAAGGTTACAAGGGGGTTCCGGCATGCACATAGAGGAGAATCCAAACGACATACGGGCTGCTGACCTGATTGTGGGAATTCCGTCGTACAACGAGGCAAAGCTGATTTCTTACCCCACGCAGATGGCAAGCGAAGGCCTCATTAAGTATTTTGGGAACAAAAACAGCGTTATCATCAACTGTGACAATAACTCCCCGGATGGCACCCGCGACGCCTTCATGAATACTCCCACCGAGGTTCCTAAGATATACCTATCAACACCGCCAGGCGTAAAAGGGAAAGGAAACAACGTCAGGAACCTTTTCAAGAAGAGCTGCGATCTTGGTGCGCAGGCTGTTGTTGTGGTGGACGCAGATCTCAAGAGCATAACGCCGCGGTGGATAAAGAATCTGGCAGAACCACTTTTTGAAGATTTTGGATTTGTGGCACCCCTCTATGTTCGGCATAAGTATGACGGAACGATTACGAACAATATTGCCTATCCGATGACACGCTCCATTTACGGTCGCAGGGTGCGCCAACCGATTGGGGGGGACTTCGGCTTTTCAGGGGAACTGGCCGAGATTTATCTAAGGCAAGGGGATTGGACACCGGCCGTGGTTGAATTTGGTATTGATATTTGGATGACGACCACGGCCATGTGTCACGACATACCAATTTGCCAGTCTTACATGGGAAGGCCCAAGATCCACAAACCAAAAGACCCTGGAGAATCCTTGGGTCCTATGTTTTTGCAAGTAGTGGGCACGATCTTTGATATTATGACAAAAAAGGTGGTTTTCTGGAAAGAGGTCCGGTGGAGTAAGCCAACGGCGATTTTCGGTTTTGGACTTGGGGAGATGGAAATGCCCCCGCCGGTCGATATAAATCTGGAAAGGCTTTATGATAAGTTCCAGGCGGGCTTTGCAAGCCATGATGCCCTCTGGAAGGGAATCCTTTCCACGAATGTTTACAAGAAACTTTCGGAAGTAAAAACTCTCGGTTTTGCCGATTTTGAGTTTCCGACCAACCTGTGGGCTGAGATATTGATTGACTTTGCGGTCGCCTACAAAAATGGTGCGCATGGCAGAGAGGGTATCATGGAAAGCTTAATCCCGCTCTATTACGGCCGCACGTGCTCCTTTGTGATTGAACTGGAGCCGATGACCATTCAGCAGGCCGAGGAAGTGATAGAAGATCAGTGCATTGTTTTTGAACGGAGCAAGCCTTATCTGCTTAGAAAATGGTTTGACACGGAGTGAATGTTCTCAAGCCGTCAGGCCTCTGGCTCGTAGAGGCACGAGCCTACGCCTCGGAGAGCGCAACCTTTGCGCTCATAGACAGCAAATGGGGAGGCTCTTATGAAAAAAATCCTTATTGTTGACGACGAAGACGTCATCCGAATGCTTTATGGCGAGGAATTGGGGGACGAAGGGTACAACGTGATCACCACAGGAACTGGTCACGGCCTGATCGGATTGGTTGAGAGTGAAAAACCAGACCTGATTATCCTGGATATTAAGATGGCCGAACATAACGGGTTAGACTTGCTGCAGGATATCCGGAAGGAATTCTATAACATCCCTGTCATTCTCTGTTCAGCTTACTCTTCCTATAAAGGCGACCTCAAATCGATCGCAGCCGATTACTATGTTGTCAAGAGTGCAGATCTGAGCGAGCTGAAGCAGAAAATCAAAATGGCATTAGAGGGACACATCCCTTTCCAGTCCACCCGGGAGTGAGGTGGGCATGGAGATCCGCTATGCTGTTGTGCTGGGTATCATCCAGGGTTTGACCGAGTTCTTGCCCGTCAGCAGCTCCGGACATTTGGTGCTCTTTCAAGACCTGTTTGGTTTAAGAGAACCGGAGCTCTTTTTTGATGTCTCGGTTCATGTAGGTACCTTGGTAGCCATATGCGTGTTTTTCTTCAAAGACCTCAAGGAGATTGTCACCACACTTTTCTCAGTTTCTACTTGGTCTATCGGGAAAGATAGTCTTTGGCAAAGCCTTTACCAAAAGCCAGAGATGAGGTTGCTCGGTCTTATCCTTGTGGGGACGGTGCCAACCGCTTTCCTGGGCTTGTTATTTCGGCCCGTGGCCGCGAAGGTCTTTTCATCCGTCCAGATTGTAGGGATTATGCTTTTTGTCACAGGGCTGTTGCTGTGGCTCACCCGGAGGCTTAAACGAGGGGGACGCAATGCGGCCCAGCTCACGATCAGGGATGCCCTGTTCATAGGTATGGTCCAGGGGGTGGCTATTTTGCCGGGGATTTCTCGTTCTGGAGCCACCATTGCCACGGGTCTGT
>DAOVOU010000240.1 GCA_030629475.1 Desulfobacterales bacterium
CGCCTGCCAGCGCCCCGCTTGCCGGGGAGCTACAATGCTGGCATACATGACAATGGCGGGCAGGCGTAAGCCTTTTATTCTGTTTTCTGAGAAAGTGTAAACTGAAGAATGAAACATGCCAAACAAATCGACAATCAACAATCAACAATCAACAATCAACAACGGGATAACGAACTATGAAATGCCCATATTGCGGTGAGATGGAGAACAAGGTCATTGATTCGAGAATGACTAAGGAGGGGAATGCTATCAGGCGTCGCCGTGAATGTTTAGGCTGCAAGCACCGATTCACTACCTATGAACGGCTTGAGGCGTTGCCCCTTGTCCTGATCAAAAAGGATGGCAGGCGGGAGACCTTTGATCGGACTAAAGTCCTTGTGGGGATGCAGAAGGCCTGTCAAAAGCGAAACATTAGCGTCAACACGCTCGAGGAGTTTGTGGATGAACTTGAGAGGGAACTCCAAGAGACGGGGGAAAAAGAGATTCCCTCCTCAGTGGTGGGTGAACGGGTCATGACCAAACTCCATGAATTGGATGACGTGGCCTATGTCCGGTTCGCCTCGGTATACCGAGAGTTTAAAGACATCAATGACTTTATGTCCCAACTAAAGAATCTTCTCGATGTTCCCAGGAGAAGAACTTAGGGGCTTCGCCCAAATTGGAGTACTGGAGTATTGGAGTGTTGGGTATAAATGTATAAATGGTTGGGTGGTTGACTAGTTGAGTAGTTGAGTTTGCTAAAGGGTAACGACTCAACCAATCGACAACTTAAGGACTCAACACCAGTGAGTGAAGACATAGGGTTTTTAGCACAAAGGTTGCGCCTGACGGGTTGAAAAGATGCACTCTGTGTCAGCTTTTACTACCCACTACTCCAGTACTCCAACACTCCATTAAGGTCTTTGGTAGTTCATGGATGTAACTTACATGAAAATGGCCCTTGAGCTGGCCGAACAGGGTCGTGGTTGGACCTCCCCCAACCCGATGGTGGGCGCGGTTATTGTTAAAGACGGCACGGTAGTGGGAAAAGGTTTCCATCAAACCGCGGGCGGCCCCCATGCCGAGATCCACGCCCTTAATGACGCTGGGGAAAAAGCCAGGGGAGCCACGCTCTATGTGACCTTCGAGCCGTGCAACCACACAGGCCGGACACCACCGTGCACGCAAGCAATCCTGAAAAATGGTATTAGACGAGTCGTAGCAGGAATGAAAGATCCCAATCCGCAGGTGACCGGCGGCGGGCTTGCTTTTCTGACAAGTCAGGGCCTGGACGTGTCGGTTGGGGTCTGTGAAGACGAATGTCACCGTCTCAATGAAATCTTCATCAAATACGTCACCACATCGTTGCCCTTTGTCATCCTGAAATGTGCGGCTACGCTTGACGGTTGCATTGCGACACGTACAGGGGATTCCGAGTGGATCACCAATCCCCTTTCAAGACAATTCGTCCATGAGCTCCGTCATGCCGTTGACGCGATCATGGTGGGTATAGGAACGGTCCTTAAGGACAACCCCCGGCTGACAACACGCCTTGAAGACCGTAAAGGATCAGACCCCATACGGATCGTGCTCGACACCCATCTATCGATATCCCCGAATGTAAGGCTGTTGCATCTTGCTTCCGATTCTGATACCTTAATTGTCACCGGTAGTTCGGCCCCGGCCGAAAAGAGAAGGATGCTGGAAAGACCGGGGGTGCGTCTTCTTGCCTTGAAGGACGTCAGGGGGCAGGTTGATCTCACTGCCCTTGCAAGAGAGCTGGGCAGGATGGGCATTACCAGCCTCCTAATCGAAGGGGGAAGCCGCGTCAATGGTTCAGCCTTGAGGGCCGGCATCGTGGACAAGGTCTACATTTTTTATGCCCCCAAGATTTATGGCGGCGACGACGGGGTTCCCGTATGCGCCGGACCGGGCGTTGAGTTCATGGAACAAAGCATGAGGCTTAAAGATATTTCGGTTCATCGATTTGAAGACGACGTAATGATCGAAGGGTACCTGAAACATCAAGAGTGAACTTTAGGCACTTGCACTACCATGTTCACTGGCATTATAGAAGGCCCTGGAACGGTTAAATCCCTAAGCCGCGCGGCAGGCGGCCTGCGCATGGGTATTGAAGCCGATTTTCATATGGACAAGATCAAGGTTGGTGATAGCATTGCTGTGAGTGGGGCCTGCCTGACCGTCGTCCATTTTCAGGACAATATCTTTGAAGTTGATGTGGCCCCTGAGACGCTCTCAAAGACGACCCTGGGACAGGCAAAGGTTGGAAACAGGGTGAACTTGGAGCGGGCACTCCGTCTTGGTGATCGTCTTGATGGGCACCTGGTAACCGGACACGTTGATTGCGTTGGCGTGGTTCAGGCCAAGCGGGCCGTGGCCAATGCCACTCTTTTTTCGTTTGGGGTGTCAGAAGCCCTTTCCCGCTACGTTGTTCAAAAAGGTTCCGTTGCCGTTGATGGCATAAGTCTTACAGTAAATGCGTGCAAAAAAGGCACTTTTGAAGTTAGCATAATCCCTCACACAGCCAAAATGACCACCATGGGCTTTAAGAAAGTAGGAGATCCAGTCAACATCGAGACGGATATAATAGCAAAATACGTGGAGCGCTTTTCACAGCCCTTTGCTAACGGGTACACCGACACAAAGGATACGACTTCATCCATTGATGAAACCCTGCTCACAAAGACAGGGTTTATGTAAGGAGAACAACATGGCACGCTTGACCGTAGAACAAGCAATAGAAGACATCAGGCAAGGCAAGATGGTCATTCTCGTTGATGACGAGGACCGCGAGAACGAAGGGGACCTCACCATGGCTGCCGAAAAGGTGACACCCGAGGCTATCAATTTCATGGCTAAATATGGCAGGGGCCTGATCTGCCTCTCTTTGAACCCGGAAAAAGTAAAAGCCCTGGATTTGCCTCCCATGGCGGGTAATAATACCTCACGCTTCCAGACCGCCTTTACCGTATCCATAGAGGCCAGACACGGCGTGACCACGGGAATCTCCGCCGCAGACAGGGCCACAACTATCCTGACTGCTATAGCAGATGATGCCAAACCGTTTGATCTGGTGAGGCCCGGCCACATATTTCCGCTTCGCGCCCGAAAGGGCGGCGTTATTGTTCGGACCGGACAGACAGAAGGGTCTGTAGATCTGGCGCGGCTTGCGGGCTTGAGGCCAGCAGGGGTGATCTGTGAGATCATGAACGAAGATGGCACGATGGCCAGGATGCCTGACCTGAAAATATTCTCAGAAAAGCATCATATCGGAATCTGCACCATCGCAGACCTGATCGAATACCGACTCCAAACAGAGTGCTTCGTACATCCTGTGGCCACCACACCCATTCCGACCAGTATCGCAGGTGGTTTTATGACCACTGTTTATGAAAACGATGTGGATGACTTGCTGCATATCGCCCTGGTCAAGGGGGAAATCGATTCTGCCAGGCCCGTCCTGGTGCGTGTTCATTCGGAATGTCTCACCGGTGATGTGTTTGGTTCCATGCGGTGCGACTGCGGAGAACAACTTCATGCTGCCATGAAAATGATAGAACAAGAAGGCATAGGGGTTCTTCTTTACATCCGCCAGGAAGGCCGGGGCATCGGACTTCTCAACAAGTTGAAGGCGTATGCGTTGCAGGATCAGGGCCACGACACAGTGGAGGCCAATGAGCTGCTCGGGTTCGAATCCGATTTAAGGAATTATGGCATTGGCGCTCAAATACTGGTGCATCTGGGTGTGCGCAAGATGCGCCTTATAACCAACAACCCAAAGAAGATCGTGGGACTTGAAGGTTATGGCCTGAGCATAGTCGAACAGGTGCCTATTGAAATAACGCCTAATGAGTATAACCAGCAATATCTTAGCTGCAAGAAAGTGAAGATGGGCCATCTGCTGAGACTCGACGCCAAACGATAGGTGCTCTAACTCGTAAATTCGGTGACGTATTTTGTGTCAGGATGTATATCCCGCGTAAGCTGGAACTAAAAAAGTGCCTAAAGCCCGCCCTGGCGCGACGCACACAAACGGTCTATGGACTATAGAAGCCAGGTCTGGGCCAGGGTTGAGGAATGCGCTTTTAGCGCAGTCAATTTTAGAAATGGACAACAGAGTGTTCTTATCTAATATTTACCCCTATTGGAAGAAGCAAATGATAAAAAAATACCTTAACTTTAGGCACTTTAGATCACTTTAGGCACTTCGACATTTTGAAATGAATAAACCAAATGATACGGAATCGTATTTAAGAATGCGTGTACTAAGGAGCCACCATGCCAAATGTGTATGAAGGAAAAATATCTGCTGAGGCGAAAAGGTTTGCTCTGGTCGTAAGCCGCTTTAATGACTTTATCAGTGACAGACTCCTGGCCGGTGCCCTTGACGCCCTCGGTCGTCAC
>DAOVOU010000204.1 GCA_030629475.1 Desulfobacterales bacterium
ACTGGGCGGCAAGAGAGCTGGGAATCACCATGTCATCTCTTGCCCACAAAACTAAAAATTTCAGTTCCGGCTGTCAGCAAATCAGCAATTCGAGGCGAGAAGCTGGCAAGGGCTAGAAAATATTCGCTGGTTGGGTGGACGCGCATGCATTCGAGGGATGCGCGTCACCGTATCTTTGATTGTCAACTTGGTTGCTAACGGCATGAGCACTGAGGAGATTGTAGGAGCCTAAGGTAGCCTCTATTGCTGTGCTACGGAACGTAGCCGAGCTTGATCGTTCGGTAACATGAGCGTGAAGAATACGTTTGTACTGGCCATCTCAAGCATCACCGTGGCCATTCTCCTGCTATACAAACAGACCTGCCACACAGCCTGTCATCAGGCAGGCCAGTGTGGCGGCGTAAAGTGCCCGGAAACCTAACTGGGCGAGATCTTTTGCCCGGCTCGGTGCTAAGGCCGAAAATCCACCCACAAAAATCGCCAGAGAGGCAATGTGTGCAAACCCGCAAAGGGCATACGAGGCAATCGTAATGCTTTTCGTGTCCGTAATCACCCCGTCCTTGATCAACTGGTGTAGGTGCTGGTAGGAAACTACCTCGGTGACAATGGTTCTTTCCCCTAGAAGGGTGGCGATCTGTTCCGCGTCCTGGAACGGTACCCCCATGATGAGTGTGATAGGATAGTAGAGGTATTTCAGAATCAGTTGCAAGGAAAGACCGGTTCCGAAAACCTTGGTGCCAACAAACCCCAGGAGCCAGTTGAACATGGAGAGCAACCCCAGGAATGCCAACAGAAGTGTGATGATCCCGACACAGAGTTTCACGCCATCATTGGCCCCGATGATGATCGACTCGATCCACGTGCTGGAACGACGATCTTTTTCTACATGAACGCTTATACCCAGTGTCTTTGGTCTTTCGATCTCAGGGACAACGAGCTTTGACATGATAATGGCGGCTGGTGCGCTGATGACAGATGCCGAGATCAAGTGGCCGGCTATGGATGGAAATTCCCTGTGCAAGAATCCCACATACAGGGCGAGCACCGTAGAAGCAATAGTACCCATACCTACTGTAAGTACCGTGCAGAGTTCTGACCTGGTCATTTCCTGGATATAGGGTCTGATGGTCACGGCCGATTCAATACCCACAAATATGTTGCTCGAGGCGCACAATGCCTCTGCCCCGCTGATTCGCATCAAGTAGGTAAATATCCGGGCAAACACCTTGATGATGGCCGGGATGATGTTCAGGTAGTAGAGAAGAGAGACCAAGGACGCAAAAAAGATGATCGAAGGGAGCACCTGGAAGGCAAGGATGAAGCCAGGTGAGGATTCTCCCATGGGGCCGGTTTCTCCGGGTGATATTGACAGTGGTCCAAAAACAAAGTACATGCCCTCTTTGGCAAAGGAAATGACCTTTAATGCTGCATCGTTCAACCAGGAGAAGATGACCACGCCAGCAGGGAGCTTAAAGACAATGAACGCGAACACAAACTGAAACAGGAGGCCGGTGAGTATCAATCTGACATTGATGTTTTTCCTGTCCTTTGAAGCCACCCACGCCAGAAACATCAAGACAAAAAGGCCCAACAAGCTTATCAGTCTATCCAGCACCATCGATCAGCACCTTTCGATCTCGGAATGCGGAATAGGGGGTTTGAAGGAAAACATCCTTATTCAATTCCTGAATTCCTAAATTCGCAATTCCTAAATTCATTTCAAAATCCAAGCAGGGCAACCAGTTTGTCAGCGGCCTCCTTGTTTAATGTCCCTTTGGCCTTGGCGAGATCAACCGTGTAAAGGCCCAGGCACCTGTAAAGTAAGAGAAGCTCCGGAGCATCCTTTTCTATGGCCTGAAGATGGACCGCTACGGTTGCCACGTCTCCCCGGGCAATGGGCCCTGTTAGGGCGTCTGGTATCCCTCTTGTTCCAATATTACTCAGGGTGCCTTTGATCAGGGGAAGGAGAGCATTGAAAGAGATGTCACCGGGCAATCCTGCTGCTTCATTTAGCTTAAGGGCAAGATGCATTAGAGTTACGAGATAATTGGAGGCTGCTACTGCCGCTGCGTGGTACAGGGTCTTTTTCTCTGCTGTGATTTCCAAGAGGATACCGCCCAGGTCTTCTACGATTTGGCGGACGATTGGAAGGGCACTGCTATCACCTTCAATGGTGCAATAAGAACCGGGCACCAGGCTGACGGCCTGATCTACTGAGGCAAAGCTCTGGAGGGGATGAAGGGTTGCCACCATGGCCCCACAGTCTCTGACCGAAGACAGGATGTCTGACGAAAGGGCGCCGCTGCAGTGAATCACCACCGCATTCTTTTCAAAGCCCCCATGTTCGGAAATGCTCATGCACGTGGCTTCAATCAAATCATCAGGCGTGGTGATGAACACAACGTCTGCCCCTCGCGTGACCTCCCAGGGACAACCGGAGAATCGCTCGGCACCTGTCACCTCGGCCGCCCTGCGGGCTGTCTCAAGGTTGCTCGTGGCCACCCCCGATATGCGGTAGCCTGCATCCCTGAGAAGCTTGCCTATGGCTGTGCCCACAGTCCCGCAAGCGACTATAGCAACCGCGGGCTTCATTCTTCCAAAAAAAGCCTGCATGTCCCTACCCCCTCGTCCTCTATCTGCAAGGTGACATGGTTAATCCCGAAGTCATCGTTTATCAGGCGGGTCAACTTCTGGAGGATTTCTAGGATGAGCAACCACGATTGGAGTAATGGAATAATGGAAAGGTGGGTTTTCGGAAAATGGCGTAGTCCCGACAAGTCGGATTTGGTAAAAGTCTTTTTCACAGGAAAGTCAATACCTGACTTGTTAGGTGGCGATTTCAACGACCTTTCTGTTGAACTCGGTGCCGTTTTCCAGCGTGTAGGTCTTGGAAACTACCCTCAAACGGCCTTCTGCAAATAGCTGAATGCATTCCAGATAAAGATGCCATTCAAGTTTGAGTCCCTTCTCCCTGACCGTATCAATGGTGTCATCAGGGGTGATTTCAAAAGCCCCCTGTCCAATAATAGGTCCGGTGTCTTCTCCATAGTCAACAAAATGTACGGTGCAGCCCCCCACCTTGCAGCCATAGCGATACGTGTCACCATAGCCATCCACGCCTGGAAAGGATGGGAGAAGAGCTGGGTGGATGTTCATAATCCGGGGTTGTGACGGATCTGTATTCACGCGGTCAATGAAGTAGGGGGTAAGTATTCGCATGAAGCCTGCCAGGACCAGAAGGTCAAACGGACAGGTTGCCATTTCTCGAAGCAGGGCGGCCTCGGCAATGGCCCTGGTGCAGAAGTATCGCTGCGCCTTCATGCGGTTCGAAGAGGCATGCAAGAGATCTTGTCCGGCCAATACTCTTTCCAGATCAAACCCTTCAGGAACCAGATCTTCCAGCGGCCTTCCCCGGGTCTTTTTCATGATAGTCTCGTAATCGACTACAAAGGTGGGAATTCCATGCTTGTGTGCCCTCTTGAGACCGTAGGCCTTTGGATTGTCCGAACCCACAAAGACGGCCCTTGCATCTATTCGGTTCGACTCGGAAGCATCGATGATGGCCTGCAGATTGGTTCCGCCTCCTGAGATCAGCACACCAACACGAGTCTTGTGAGCCATGAATGAATGACTACCAGCAGGTGTTGAGCCTGTCAATAGGAATAGAGGCTGGGGATTTTTTTGCCTTGACTTTGAACCTGTTAGAATCTAAAATTTTTTCATGCAAAGTCACCGACTTGCGCGTCTTCTGCGAATCATTGTTGAGGTCAGAACACAGCCCGACAGGCTGCCTGATCAAATCGCGAAAGACCTTGGAATATCAACTAGACAATTCTACTATGACCGAAATCAGCTTGCACAAATGGGGTTTCGGTTTTCACGTGAAAAAGGCCGCTTCACTATCCTTAGCGATCCTGTGGTCACCATTGGGAAGCTCCCCCTCAGCGAACTCCTGGCACTTGTCTTGGCTACCCGCCATCTGTTTGCCACCACCAGGGATTTTTCGGTCGTCCGGCGCGCCCTTAAAGGGCTTTGCAACATCATTGATCACCTCCCCGAGTCCCAGAAACAGCTTTTGAGGTCTGTCATCCAGGATGTTATCATCAAAGACGGCTTTGACTGCAGGCCCGACATCCTTGAAGACATTATGCGCGCGGTTGACGAAAAGAGGCGTATCCTGGTGCACTTTCGGCATGGTGCTCCCGGGAGCCGAACCGCACTGGACCCATTTGCGCTCTGTTTTGTGCAGTCCAAGCTATTCTTGGACGCCTATGCAGTCGAAAGAAAGAAACGAAAGCGGTACAGAGTGGGAACCATAGACAAAGTCGTATTTACCCCGTTTTACAGCCCGGAATATTAAGGGAAGAAATAAAGGGAAATAAATGGGACTCGAAAAAGGCCTTATTCAAGTCTACACAGGCAACGGCAAAGGAAAGACCACGGCAGCTCTCGGTTTGGCCATGCGCGCTTTGGGCCGTGGCTTAAGCGTTGTGATGATCCAGTTCTTAAAGGGAGACCGAGAAACAGGAGAGCTAAACATGGCCCGGCGCCTTTCCCCAAACTTTGTGATAAAACCCATGGGAAGAAACGGCTTTGTGGATCGTGCCGACCCAAGTGCCCAGGATATCAGCCTGGCACAGGCAGCCCTCAGAGAGGCCCAGCGGATATCAGATGAAAAGGCGTGCGATCTACTCATCCTGGACGAAGTCAATGTGGCTGTTTCGCTGGGGCTTGTTGCCGAAGATGCGGTGCTGAGACTCATGGATGGCAAGCCCCGCGATATGGAATTGATTCTCACAGGGCGCAACGCACCAGCATCGTTTATGGAAAAGGCTCATCTGGTGACCACGATGGAATGCACCAAACACTATTTCGACCAAGGGGAGGCCGCCCGGGTGGGCGTTGAGTTTTGAA
>DAOVOU010000069.1 GCA_030629475.1 Desulfobacterales bacterium
AATAAAAATGCTCCAATGACAAAAACATCGAATTTTCAATGTATTAGTTTCGGTCATTTTGTCATTCGGTATTCGAATTTGTTTCGGATTTCGATATTCGGATTTTGCCTGAATATGACTTTTCGTTCAGGTACTATCTACTGCAATAGGGCAGGCTGGGCAGTGGTGGGTTGTGGAGAGGAGACCGGTCAAGCAGAACAAGGGGATCTTTGTGAAATTACCAGACTATATTGCTAATCTCAAGCCATATGTGCCCGGAAAACCGATCGAGGAACTGGAACGCGAGTATGGCATTAGCGGTTCTATCAAACTGGCATCGAATGAGAACCCAATTGGCCCATCTCCCAAGGCCCTTGAGGCGATAACGGGTGCGCTCAAGAATCTGCATCGCTATCCAGATGGAAGCAGCTACTACTTGAGGAAGCGCTTGGCCGAGAAGCTGAAGGTCTCTGTCAATCGAATAGTGTTTGGAAATGGTTCCGATGAGATCATCGAACTTCTGGTTCGCACCTTCCTTCAAGAGGGTGATGAAGTCGTTATGCCAGAGCCCTCATTTTTGATGTATGAGATCATGGTACAGGCAGGCGGGGGGCGGCCTGTTAAGGTGGCCCTTAAAGAACGCGTCCTCGACCTGGAGGGTATGGCTGAGAGTATTTCGTCAAGAACGCGCATGATTTTTGTCAATAATCCTAACAATCCTACCGGAACGATCGTGTCGAGGGACGACTTTGAAGAGTTTCTGCAAAGGGTTCCGCCCGAGGTGATCGTTGTGCTGGATGAGGCATACATTGATTTCGTGCGAGATAGGACCTGCCCGACCGGTCTTGATTATCTGGACGGTGACAAGATCGTGGTGACCCTTCGGACTTTTTCCAAGGCATACGGATTAGCAGGTCTTCGTATAGGCTATGGTGTGATGAAAGAGAGCCTGGCAGATCCTATGCATCGGGTCAGGCAACCCTTCAATACGAATCTGCTTGCACAGGTTGGGGCTCTGGCTGCCCTGGATGATGATGCTTTTCTCGAAAAGACCGTTAGCACCGTTCATAAAGGCCTCGATTTTTTGTATCGGGAAGTGGAGAAGTTGGGACTTCGATGCCTTCCTACCCAGACCAATTTTTTTCTCATAGACCTGGAACGGGACGCAAAGAGCGTCTTTGAAAAGATGCTTCGCGGGGGGGTAATTGTCCGGCCTATGACCGAATACGGCTATCCAAACCATATTCGGATCAATGTGGGGCTTCCTGAAGAAAACCAGCGTTTTGTCGAGGCGCTGAGGGAGGTAATTTAACGTTTATCGGGTTTGCACGGTTTATTGTGTTTATTGTGTTTCAACCCAACAAACTCAATAAACTCAACAAACCCAACAAACTCAATATGAAACGTCTTCTAATAACCATAGACGGGCCATCCGGGGCTGGCAAAACCACGATCAGTCGTAGGCTGGCGGAGGGGCTTGGTTACACCTACGTTGACACTGGTGCCTTGTACCGAGCCGTGGCCCTGGTTGCCCTGTCTGAAGGATGTGCATCCGATGATGACGGTAGGCTGGCCAAAATCTGCAGGCATCTCGTCCTCAGATTCGAAAACAGCTCCAAGGGGCTGAGGTTGTACGCTAATGGGGATGATATCACAGAGCCCATACGAACCCCGGAGATTGCTATGTTTGCATCTGCAGTATCGGCAAGGTCTGTCGTAAGGGAATCCCTGCTGGATGTTCAGCGGGAAATGGGAAAACGGGGAGGCGTGGTCTTTGAAGGGCGTGACATGGGGACTGTCGTATTTCCAGGAGCCGATATCAAGTTCTACCTGGATGCGGACCTCGACACACGTGTCCTGAGGCGGCACAGGGAATTTGCCGGAGGGCATGAAGGAACCAGTATAGCGGAGGTTAGGGGGGCTATGAAGAAGAGGGATGAAGACGACTCCTGCCGAGTGATAGCTCCCCTGAAGCCTGCCCATGATGCAATCAGAATCGATTCTACGTGCTTGGAAATTGAACAGGTCGTTGAGGCGATGCTTCGCCACATTGGGACTCAAGCGAAATAAAGGTTGTTTTTTGGATAGATGCTTGCTATAAGGCAATATTTACAAGGGCAAAGTGTCCAGCCGGTAGTTAACAAGGAGGAGAAGGGGGCAATTTTTTGATGGAAGAGGAAAAAAACAGTGTAACCCAACTTTCGGGAGAAGACCTACAGATTGAACGGAAAAAGTTCGACCGAGATGACAAGGCTGAAGAATCGGAGTCCCTCCGAAAAGACGAAACCGTCCAGATCGAGGAAGACTCAAGCAATGGCGTCCAGGGCGAGCCTGAGGCAGCTGGGCAGAGTGCCGAGGCAAGCGAAGCTGGCAACGAAGACCTTGTAACCGAAGGACCGGAAGAACGGCTACAGGTCGAGAAGAAAGAGTCCGACCAAGATGACAAGGCTGAGGAATCGGAGGTCGTTCAAGGAGAGGACACACCCCAGATTGAGGAAAAGCCTATCAACGGCGCCCAGGGCGAGCCCGGGGCGGCCAGACAGGGTCAGGGTACCGAGGCAACTGTGGGTGGCAAAGAAGACCTCATGGAGATGTATGAGGAAAGCTTCAGGCGGGTTGAGGAAGGCCAGGTCGTGCAGGGCAGGGTCGTTCAGATCGACAATGAATTTGTGTTGGTGGATATTGGCTACAAGTCTGAAGGACAGGTACCCATTGCCGAAGTCACCAGGCCAGACGGTACGATCGATGCCGAGGTGGGCGATACCATTGATGTCATGATGGAGCGCTGGGACGACGAGGGTGGCGTTGTCTTGCTTTCCAAAGAAAAGGCCTCCAAGATAAAGGTCTGGGATGATATCAAGAAGGCCTATGAAGAAGATGGTGTGGTCAGGGGAGTAATAACTAACCGTGTTAAGGGCGGGCTCTCGGTTGATATCGGAGTCCCTGCTTTCTTGCCCGGTTCTCAGGTGTCCCTTCGATCTGTGCGCGATTTGGATCAAATGGTGGGCGAGACCTTCGAGTTCAAGGTCTTGAAATACAATCGGAAGCGAAGCAATATTGTTCTGTCAAGACGTGTAATCCTTGAAAAGGCACGTGAGGCAAAGCGCGCTGAAACCCTTGCAACAATCCACGAAGGCAAGGTCATGACGGGTGTGGTAAAGAATATCACCGAGTATGGCGCCTTTATTGATCTGGGTGGTATTGATGGCCTGCTCCATATCACAGATATGTCCTGGGGGCGTATAGGTCATCCATCTGAGATATTTTCGGTAGGAGATGAGGTTACTGTAAAGGTCCTGAATCTTGATCTGGAACGGGAACGGGTCTCGCTTGGGTTAAAGCAACTCGTGCCAGACCCCTGGACTACCGCTGAAGAGAAATATCCCATAGCTTCCCATGTTAAAGGCAAAGTCGTTAGTTTTACTGATTACGGTGCCTTTGTTGAACTGGAGAAAGGGATAGAGGGTCTCATTCATGTCTCGGAGATGTCATGGACAAAAAAAGTACGTCATCCCTCCAAAGTGGTGTCGGTTGGCGAAACCGTGGAGGCTATTGTCCTAAACATTTCAGCCGGGAACAGGAGAATATCCCTGGGTATGAAGCAGGTGGTGCCGAACCCGTGGGATGTGGTTGGCGAGAAATATCCTGTAGGGACGACTATTGAGGGGAAAATCAAAAACATTACGGATTTTGGCGTATTTATCGGAATTGACGAGGGAATTGATGGTTTAGTGCACATCTCTGACATATCATGGACCAAACGTATCAAACACCCATCTGAACTCTACAAGAAAGGTGACGTGGTTCAGGCGATTGTTCTTAATATTGATAAAGAAAACGAGCGATTTTCTCTCGGGATTAAGCAACTCCAGAAAGATCCGTGGGAGACGATCCCGGAACGATATGAGGTAGGAGACAAGATTACGGGTACCATAACTAATGTAACGGAGTTCGGTCTTTTTGTTGAACTGGAGGAAGGGATTGAAGGACTGATCCATGTTTCGGAAGTGAACAGGGAGAAGATCAAGACACCTGTGGGCAGGTTTCAAGTTGGAGATATTGTTTCGGCCAAGGTGATCAACATTAACCCCAAAGAACGGCGCATTGGCCTTTCGATCAAGCAGCTTGAAATGGAGGAGGAACGTGACCTAGTCGTCAACTACTTGAGCACTTACAAGGGATCTCAATCAAGCTTAGGGGAGGTTCTGAAAGAGAACCTGAAAGAGAAAGCAGTAAATCAGGAGCCTGCCGAACAGCCTTTTGAGACGTCTGCTGACAAGGTTGAGGAGGGTGGCCCGGAAGTTACCGCGGAAGACCAACAGAAGATTGAAGATTGACCGTAGAGAAGTGAGCTAAAGTTGAGGACTTGAAGAAACTTTTTTGAGATTGGTTTTATTGACTTTAGGCATTTTAGTTCACTTTAGTTCACTTTAGTTCACTTTAGTTCACTTTAGTTCACTTTAGGCACTGTGTTATTGATAAATGACCATATTTGCCAGAAGACACCCCCTTCTGTTCTCCTTGCTAGTTGTCTACGCTATCGGGGCGGTCGTGATCATCACCGTGGCGGCCCTTTTCTTTCTTGGCAAAAAGGACTCTGCCTTCGAGTTCGGTGAAAAGGTTGGGGTTGTAGAAATTAAGGGCGTTATTGTTAATCCCAGGCCTACTATTTTGCAGCTTAAGAAATTCCGAAAGAATAAGGATGTCAAGGCCATTGTCCTGAGAATCGATTCACCTGGGGGTGGGGTTGGGCCGTCGCAAGAGATTTATGCAGAGGTAAAGAAGACGACCCGTCACAAAAAGGTAGTTGCCTCTATGGGGGCCATAGCAGCCTCAGGCGGGTACTATGTGAGTGCGGCAGCCGATCACATCATGGCAAATCCTGGCACAATTACGGGTAGTATTGGGGTGATTATGGAATTTGCCAATGCAGAGGAGTTGTTTAAGAAGATTGGGGTTTCGGCCATTGTTATAAAGAGTGGCGATTACAAGGATACGGGCTCCCCATTGCGCAAGATGACGCCCGAAGAGAGGAGGCTATTGGAGGACTTTGTTGGCAATGTGCACCAGCAGTTTGTGACAGCAGTGGCTGAGGGAAGAAAAATGTCTGAGGAAACGGTTCGGAGCATTGCCGACGGTCGAATATTCTCAGGGCAACAGGCGCAAAAACTCGGCTTGCTGGACAGCCTTGGTAACATGGAGGATGCAATTGCGCTTGCGGCCGAACTGGGTGGTATCAAAGGGGAGCCATCGGTGGTTTATGGTGAGAAAAAGAAGTTTTCTTTCCTTGAATTCATTTTGGGTTCCAAGCTGGCAGGGGCGCTGGATAGGATTACAGGTGCCGCGCTTCATTCCGGATACCTATATGTGCCGGGTCGGGGCGTAGACAATGGTTAAACAGGGCTTGACAAATTCCTTGGTGAAGGCATTTCCGGGCATTAGCAAGCAGGACATGTTGAGCGTTTTGGATACCCTTTTTGAAAGCATGGCGCAGGCCTTGATGCGGGGCAAGATAATTGACCTCCGAGGCGTGGGTCGCTTCAAGATAAAGGAGCGCGGACCGGCAAAGGGAAGAAACCCTAAGACCAAGACTGCCGTATACATACCCAGGCGTTGGGTGGTCCACTTTAAGCCGGCTGAGAGTCTAAGCAAACGGATCAATTAGTTCACTTTTATCCTCATTCAAAAATACTCACGTCCCCCAGTCCTACCCGGATTACCTCAGGTACATCCCCGATAAGAGAAACCACACTTGAAGGCCGTCCTGGCACTGGTCCACCGTCTATGACAATATCGATTTGAGCCCCAAGGGCATCGAAAATCGCAGATGGGTCGGGCAGGATTTCACCATCTGAAAGGGTGGCGGTTGTAGATATAATGGGGCGGCCGAGTTGTTTGACCAAGGCCAGGCAGATCGAATGTTCCGGTACGCGAATGCCGGCCGTTTTCTGTGCTGTCAGCACCATCTTTGGAACAAGCTTGGAACCTTCCAGGACAAATGTATAGGGACCAGGCAGGAGCCTTTTCATGGTCTTGTACGCATAATTGGAAACCTTTGCGTATTGACTGATGTTCTTAAGATCGGAGCAAATGAAACTGAAAGGTTTTTTCTGCCGTCGCTGTTTCAGGCGATAGATCTTACCGATGGCCTTCCTGTTCATGATGTCACAGCCTATACCATAATAGGTATCTGTGGGGTAGGCAATGGTCGCCCCGTCTTTTAGTGCCTCTGCAACTTTTATAATCAAACGGGGATGTGGATTCCGGGGATTGATGTTTATCAGCATAGCTTTCCTATGGGTGCATTAGCTGTTTGTTAATAGGGTTAGGCGAATGTTTCGGTACATCATTTCCTATAGTTTCTTGACCTCTCCTTGTCAAGGCAATCGATTCCGCCCACCCCAATAGATACGTCTTGGAAATTTTACACCATATTGAACTTAATTCGCTTCGCTCACAATTGGAATGCTGGAATGTTGGAATACTGGAATATTGGGTTAAGAGGAATGAAGACAATTAGAAAATGATTTTTTCCTGCTTCTCATCCCCAACATTCCAACATTCCATTATTCCATCATTCCAGATCAATGGCACAGAAAACTGCCACTGAAAGATGAATGATTACAAAAAGTTGTAAAAATTCCAACACATATAATTATAGCACTTTATTTGCTTGATTGCAAACCCAAGAAGGGAATGATGGAATGGTGGAATATTGGAATAGTGTAAAAGACATAAAAAGGCCAAAATCCTTTAAGACCCAATATTCCAGCATTCCAGTATTCCATTATTCCAATTGTGAGCGAAGCGAACTAAGTTGTTGCCAAAGGGGGGTCCATCTGCTATGCATCCGAATTCTAAAAAGAGGTTGAGGAGAAGGGCATGTCACAGTCCATCTTAGAGGAAGGTTTGACATTTGATGATATTTCACTTGTTCCTGCCTATTCGGAGGTATTGCCTCGGGATGTGGATGTACAAACGCGCCTGACCAGGGGAATTTCTCTCAACATTCCTATCATAAGTGCAGCCATGGATACGGTGACAGAGGCTCAGACTTCCATCAGTCTGGCCAGGGAAGGTGGAATGGGCATTATTCATCGAAATATGAGCATAAAGAGTCAGGCACTGGAGGTAGACAAGGTCAAGAAGTCTGAGAGTGGCATGATTGTGGATCCATTGACCATTGATCCTGAAAGGCCCATCCATGAGGTACTTGCACTCATGGAGAGGTATCGCATCTCAGGCGTCCCGGTCGTTAAGGGTGAGCACTTGGTTGGGATTGTGACTAACAGGGATCTTCGGTTTGAAACGAATCTGAGGAAGAAGGTCTCTGAGATTATGACCAGAGACAACCTGGTCACTGTATCTGAGGGGATTACGCTTGAGGAGTCGAAAAAACTGCTTCACGAACACCGAATCGAAAAACTTCTGGTCGTGGACGACAAAGGTTGTTTGAAAGGACTCATTACCATTAAGGACATAGAGAAGATCAAGAAATATCCCAATGCCTGTAAGGACCATCTGGGCAGGCTGCGGGTTGGTGCGGCAGTTGGAATAGGCTCCGACATGGAAAAGCGTGCAGAGGTCCTCCTGACGGCCGGTGCTGATGTGATTGCGATTGACACTGCTCATGGTCACAGCCTCGGTGTGTTAAGGGCGATTGAACAGTTGAAAGGCACCTTCAGGAGTATCGAGTTGATTGCAGGCAATGTGGCCGCCCCGGAAGGGGTCAAGGCCCTGATCAGGGCAGGCGCTGACGGGGTAAAGATAGGTGTTGGGCCAGGCTCTATTTGTACCACACGCATCATTGCCGGGGCTGGAGTCCCTCAGGTCAGCGCTATCATGAACTGCAGACCTGTCAGTGAGAAAACCGGCATTCCTTTGATTGCAGATGGCGGCATCAAGTTTTCAGGCGACATAACCAAGGCGATCGCTGTGGGAGCCCATGCGGTGATGATCGGAAGTCTTTTTGCCGGTACGGACGAAAGCCCGGGGGAGACCATCTTGTTTCAAGGTAGAAGTTATAAGGTGTATCGAGGCATGGGGTCTTTGGAAGCCATGAAAAAAGGAGCCAAAGATAGATACTATCAAGAAGATCTCGCCGAGGAGGCCAAGCTGGTTCCTGAAGGAATCGTAGGCCGCGTCCCGTACAAAGGGGCGCTCTCTGGATGCGTCTACCAGCTTGTTGGTGGTCTGAAGGCGGGTATGGGTTATGTGGGTTGCCGGACCATTGAGGAATTGTGGCAACGTGCGCGATTTGTTCGTATTACGACATCCGGCTTGCGTGAGAGCCATGTGCACGATGTGATCATTACCAAAGAAGCTCCTAATTATCGGTTAGA
>DAOVOU010000337.1 GCA_030629475.1 Desulfobacterales bacterium
ATATTGGCAAGCTTAAAGGGACTTAAAAAAAGTGTTGCATTTAATGTAAATATAATGTAAGCATCAGCGTAAAGGTTTAGGCTTTACAATTATATTGTAGCGGAAAACTTTTTTTGCTGAACGGGCCGGTGCTCACGCTGCTACAAATTGGCACTGGCACCTTTGAGCCTGAACGATTCTAATTTGAACTCGATGTTGCATTATAAGTTGTCGAATTGTTAATACAACAACCACCTAAAATCAAGGATAAATTATGGGTAATCCACCGGTAAAATTTTTGGACAGGGTCAGGCAGAGCATTCGATTGAAGGGGTATTCCATCCGTCATGCATAGAGATCTTACACCGAAACAGAACAATTTTCTCAATTACCTGAAAAAAGAAATCAAGCGAAGAGGCCGGGCACCCAGTTTGCGTGAGGCGGCTGAGGATCTTGGAGTCAGCCACACGGCGGTGGCCCAGATGATAAAGGCCTTGGAATCAAAGGGTTTTTTAAGAAGAGACGGGCGGTACGGCCGGATGATCCATCTGCTTGCTCCGGATCTGAAGAAGGCAACGACAGGGGAACACTGGCGCCAGGTGCCGGTCATCGGAAAGATAGCCGCCGGGCTGCCGCTTTACGCTCAGCAGGAATGGGACCGTATGGTTATCATCGATGCCAATATCTTCAGATCCCAACAGCTCTTTGCCTTGCAGGTTCGGGGCGACTCGATGAAAAATGCCGGTATTCTGCAGGGTGATTTGGTAATCTGCGAACCCCGCCAGTTTGCGAACGACGGAGAGATCGTTGTGGCGCTGATCAACAATGAGGAAGCCACGGTAAAGCGTTTTTTCTTACGCAAAAATCATATTGAACTTCGGCCGGAAAACAAGGTATATCCATCGATGCGTTATCGGTTTGGGGAAGTGTTGATCCAGGGCAAAGTGATTGGCGTACAACGCGGTCCAGAGCAATGAACTTAGCTCCGCTTCGCTCCGCAATTGGAATAATGGAATGTTGGAATACTGGAATATTGGGTTAAGAGTAATGAAAACAATTAAAAAATGATTCCCTTTGGCTTCTCATGCCCAACATTCCATTATTCCACTATTCCATCATTCCATATTCATGACGCATAAAACTGCCGCTGAAAGACAAATGTTTACAACGAGTTGTAGAATTTCCGAGACGTTAAATTAAGTAGGCAACGGATAGACTCTTGAGAAGATACTACAGGGGAAAGGTGAACGTCAGTTCTCAAGCAAGACGATCATGACTTACACTCATGTCCTTAACAAAGGAGCGAAGGCGGTGCGCAGTCCGCTGGATGTGCCGTGATATCGCGCGAGTAACGACGGGTAAACCAGGTCTCTTGCGGGCACAGATTGGAGTGCAAAGGCCGTTAGAGGTTGGAGGATCGTCCGTTACCAGCACTTAAGGCACGAGGCAATGGCGCTCCCGGCATTGCTGGAGTCAGTGGTTGGAGGAGCGGACGAGATTGCCATGAAAAGAACCGGTATCGCAGACAGTCCGCTTCACGGCGGCAAAGCGCCGCGCTGGCTTTTTCAGCGTATGACCGGGCTGGCACGTCAGCTCATCATTGCCATGGTGCAGGAGTTTGGAACCCATGAACTCCTGCACAGGCTTTCGGACCCTCATTGGTTTCAGGCCTTTGGCTCGGTTCTGGGTTTTGACTGGCACAGCAGCGGGCTGACTACCACGGCCTGCGGTGCCATAAAGGAGGGGATCAGAGGGCTTGAAGAGGAATTGGGGTTTTTCGTTGCCGGCGGCAAGGGCAAAGCAGCTCTGAGAACGCCCGACAACATCCTGGGCTTTGGCGAGGTCCTTTCTACAGATCCAGAGGGCCTTGTTTATGCGAGCAGAATGTCGGCCAAGGTGGACAATGCAGGGCTTCAAGACGGATATACCCTCTATCATCATACGTTCTTTTTTACTGTTGATGGCAACTGGGCTGTCGTGCAGCAGGGGATGAATGAGACCAATCGATATGCCAGGCGGTATCACTGGCTGGGAGAATCCATTTGCGATTTCACCTGTGAACCCCATGCCGCCATCTGCGGTGGCCGGGTGGGAAAGGATGTTTTGAACATGGTGGCCGAAGAAGCCGAAGAGGCCCGCAAGGCGAGCGCCCTTATCGGATGCGATAGTCCCGACGCCCTGATCAAGGAGTTAAAGAAGGTACAAACCCTAAAGCTTCCGCCCCGGCATCATATCCTGGCCCAGGATCTTCATCCCGACAGATTGTACAAGACATTCCTCAGGACCTACGAGGCCCAACCGGAGAATTTTGAAAACCTCATCGGCCTTCGGGGGGTGGGGCCAAAGAGCATCCGCGCCCTGGCCCTTTTGTCTGAACTCATATATGGAGCAAACGTAAGTTTTCGGGACCCGGCCCGCTTCAGCTTTGCCCACGGCGGCAAAGACGGGCACCCCTATCCGGTGGACAGGCAATCCTATGATCGTTCCATTGAAATCTTGAAGCAGGCCGTGGAAAGCGCAAAGATTGGGGACCGACAAAAAATGGAAGCCATAAAAAGGCTTAAGGGGATAGAGGGCCGGAAAGGTGGCAGGCGCAGGAGGGGTTAAGGGTTTCTTGGCCGCTCGCTGCGCTCGCTCGAGCAAAGGAAGAATGGGAAAATGGTCAGACCTACACATTTCACAAAGGCAGTTCCTTTACCTCCCTTGCGTCACCCTGGCTGGCGACATCGGTGAGGGCTTTAAAGTAGTCCTTCAGTATCGCTTTCTTTTTCATAGAGCCTCTGCCACGCCCCCCCGGAATGCCTCTGAGAAATTTTCATTCAACGCCTGGTCAAATTCCTGAAGCCATCTTGTGATATAAGCCGCATCATACTTGCTTTTTCTTTGGCTTGGTTGGGCAGGCTAGTC
>DAOVOU010000169.1 GCA_030629475.1 Desulfobacterales bacterium
ATGGCCCTCTGGGAATTTTTGAAAGTCCCCCTTTATTTAATACTGCCCCCCAAGCGCTTGAAAGATATCAACCCTGTTCACAGCTTCCGCCACTCACGGGCTGTAGACATGCTTGCTTCCGGCGCCCCGCTCTCTGAGATCAAAAATCATTTGGGCCATGAAGATATCCAGTCCACCACGGTTTACCTTCATCTGGATCTGACTCGAAGAAAACAGATACAAAAGCAATTCATCGAATATATGCAGTCTGTTCTAATCAGTGATCCGAAGATAGAAGAGCTATTTGACTCGGAGAGCAAAGAAGACATTATGGCCTGGCTGGATAGCCTCTAACGCAGAGGTGACGCTACCAGCAGGACTACGAGAGGTAGGTTTGACCGCACATAATTATGTTAACAGTTTGTCAGACAAGTTGCCAACATTCTGCCGTATCCCCCTGTTATCACGAACAATATTGAATTTCCTGGGCTCGCTTCAATTATCTGCATGTTTTCAGTGGGTTAGGTCAGGTGGCAACATAATAGCAGGTATCTATCATCCTACACTGAAGGGGAGCTCCACGGGTATAGAGACGAAGACAAAGAGGCGGAACCATTTCTGGCTCTGCCTTTGGTGTTTCAAACTCCAACTTCAGTTTATGGACAGATATTCGGGTTAATAACTTTGAGTAGCTTCTTGTTACTGTCTGAGCCGTCAACGGTCACCCACACCATACGGTTTCTGTATTGTCCATCGCCATGAATAAACCATTCACATGGTTTCGCTCCAAATGGTATTCTTATCCTGATCTTGGTATCACTCCAGACCTTTATTCTGGAACTAGTGAAATCAAATGTCCTGCCAGCAATATGAACGACACTGTCCCCTTGCGTGTCACCGAATCCGATGCCGTAGAGGCTGACAACTGCGGTTGGCTCTGCCCCGGCAGGGCATATGCCGGACATTGTGGGGGCGGACGGTCCGGAGTCACACTGTCCAGCAGCAGCCAAAAGCATAGTATCTGTGCCTGAGGCTCCATCGTTATCTGTGACTGTCAGTGTCACGTCATAGAAGTCAGGTGCTAGGTCTGAGACTACGGGGTTAGCACCCTCAGCAACCCTGTCATAAGCTGAATTTCCTCTGTGTTGAAGTACCCATTCGTAAGATACAATCGTGCCAATTGGGTCATATGATTGTGTACCGTCAAGAATAACCTTGTCAAAGACGACTTGGTCGGGGCCAGCAATTGCGACTGGCGATGCGACTGGCGAACCACCACGAACAGCTCGCACGTAGTAGTTCATTTGCGGATTGTCAGCATGGGTTCTGCCAAAATCAAATCGAACGGTCCAGGCACGTTCGGTGGAATCTTGAAAGGTTGAAGACCAGTATGAGGTGGCAGCGGTACTGGGAAAATAATTCACATCTATGACCAGACCAGCGTTGGCGTGATCTAGAAGAGTCAACAATTCGTTCAAGTTGGGAAGACGCCAATCAGAATACCCTGCTAGTGTCAGGTTTTCACAATACGCCAAAGCTCCTTCCCAGTCATAGGGCAGACTATCTTGTTGCCACATCAGCCCCGTGCTCATATCAGTGACCGTCCCGTTGCCGTTATCAATGAAATCATTCTGGTCGATACTCTGGCCCCGTACAGCCCTAACGCAATTGCTTTGTCTCTTCTCTTGGTCGTGCATGCCATTCAGGTCAGCAAAATCGAAAGCCCAGGCACTGCTGGGACTGTTCGGGTCAGTAGTGCTGGACCAATAGCAAAACGTATGGTACTGGTCCAGCTTTACATTTGGAAAATAGTCCGTATCAATGAAAGGCCAATCGCTGATACCTTTGTACCTGATAAAGATCAGGGCAATTTCCTTTGCTGTTGGCAACCGCCAGTCTGAAAAGCTACCAAACTGCATCGAGTTGAGGGCATTGATGAAATCCTCCGTGTCACTTCCTACGCCAGATGTGCCTGGGACACCACCATTTGTGTCTGGATTGCTATCGTACCATGTATAAACATTATCCGCATCGTTCGGGTTAGCGTAGTCAGTCCGTTCGTCTTGGTTCGCCTTTACCTCCCAGATCAAACCTGTCACGTTGTCTCGCACCGTTGCCCAAGATTCCGCATCTTGAGGCAAGTCATTTCCCGGCGAGTCAAGTTTGGTGAATGAAGGTGGGTTAAATGTGTACTGGGCGTCTTGTCCATAACAGGGCTCCCCAAGCTGTGGACAGGATCCCACAATCCATCGCCCAGGATTGCCCGGTAAGTTTTCGATGTAACATTTTGTCTGGCCGGTGTCAGGAACCACCCGGGCTGACGATGAAGTCGTAAAGACGCCTAACAAGAGAAAGAGTATCAAGAAGACAAATAGCTTTCTCATGGTTTTACACTCCCCATTTAGTCTTTTGAACGAAAGACCCCAATTGTGGAACTCTGAGGGTATGTCTGCCAATGGCACGTACAACGCCCTGTCAGGAGCTGAGTAGGCAGATTTCGAGGCTCATTTGACCTTCTTTGGCCTTTGTGTGGTTATGGAATGAAATCGCTTACGTGAGAATTATCTGGACCGTTTAACCTGTGTTCTTAAAACTCTTGAATGTATTTGTCAAGGGACAGCTTCGTGTCAAAAGTAATCGGGGCCACATTACAAGGGTAAACTGTCACCAAGGCGGGATTATAGCTCTCTTGCCAACAGTTACACTCGTCAACCAATCGATTTCATTATAGATCTCTACCTGATATCACAACCTTTGTCAACTCTTGGGCCAGACTTCGGTCAACCCACAGGCCGGATAGGTGTCGTCGGCGGCGAGAGCGAAAATCCGGCTTAATTCTTCCCATTAATTTTGTCTCTCAAAGCCCCAGAGCACCCGAACGTTACGACCTTCCTTGCCCTCAGCCTCATGTCCTTACCAGTCTGGGGGTTCCTACCCCTGCGCTGGTTCTTTTCGTGAACGCAGAACTTGCCGAACCCGCTGATAAGAACATCCTCCCCGGATTCCAGGGTTCTCTTGATGATTTTCAGGATGGATTCGATCACTTGAGCCGATTCAGATTTGGACAGCCCAAGATCGCGATAGACTGAGTCTACGATATTTGCTTTTGTCAATGACATGTGACGGCGCTCCTGATTGGAAATATTGCAAGGTATCAAGCTAAAGTAACTTCATGTCCATGTTTTGTCAAGAAATTACATGGGTTAGATGTGCCAAGGGTGGTCAGTCAGACCAAAAAGATGTGACAACTTAGAGTCAGTGTTTACCAAATACGGCTTCCACAATCGCCGCCTCTATTTCGGGCGTTGGCTCCCATGTGTGTGTATCTTTATAACGCTTTTGAAGAAAGCGGTGCTCGGCATCCACCACGTTCAGGAATACATGTTCAGTGGCCACAGGGGGCAGCATATCCACACCCAGTCTCATTTCTTTCTGTAGCTCGGCAGTGTCGATTCTGCCTTCAGAGTCAAAGGAAAGATAGGCATACTGTATCAGGAGAATCTCAACCGGCTTACGATTGACAAGATCTACCGCTGCCAATGCATATCGGACCCGCCTGTTGGAAAACTGAGGGAGACGTTCGTCAGGACGGCCCTGGAAAAGGCGTTCGAAGCGGTTAAGCGGAAGACGCTCTAAAGAGTCATCATCAAGGACAAGAAAGATTCTTAGGCTCACTCCCATGGCAATTCAGATCTTCGACATAGGTTGGATTAAAATGAATATTTTGAGTTCAGATCGTGTTATTATCAGATAACTGGGGCATCGGTCAAATTATTGTCAACCTTAAACAAAACGATCCCGCTATTCATCCCTGTCATCCTTCTTCAATAAAAACACCGTCGATCCAAAGCTTGAAAATCCTTGTAGCACCCCTATGCTCAGGAAACTGTTCAAACCCGCCAAGGTCGTGCATTGGACTATTCCCTGGCCCAGACCTGGACTTGAAGCATGGCAGCTACTTCAGACAAGTATGCACCAGGGCGGGCTGGAAAAGGAGGTTGTCGACGAAATCATTTTCAGAACAGTGAAACCACGAAACCGTCTGATGTTGGAGCTTATGGCCCGTGGTGGACATCCACAGGGGTCAGAGCTACACGTTTGACAGATTGAAGTTCTTTTCTATGCAGCGAATCCTGCTTCTGCAAGGCCCCTTTGTCAAATGTGTAGCCCTGACCCCTGTCTCCCTGTCTAAAAAATTCGGGCTCTCAAATAGTATAACGTCATAGGAGTATCATTCAATTTCGGGGTGAATATCTGAGATACGATATATTGAGACTCTGGAAAACAAAAGGCAGAGCCGTTGTGGTGGCTCCGCCTTCAATTGTTTTACTTATCAAACAGCATCAAATTTCGGTAATTATCCTGATAGCTTTCCCCATCTACAAAGTGCTGAAAGTTGATTGGGGCTCTGGATTTAAAAGGTTATTTCTAGGGGCATCTGAGTGGTCGAATCGAACTCAATAGGGTCCGGGGTTTCTCTTTCATAACTTGAGGCTACAACACTGTAACTCATTCCCGATGGTAAGTCCGGTAAACTAATAAATCCATAATCTTCCTCGTTGGCGATGTTGACCGATTTTACCTCAATTTGTTCATTGTCAGTGCTGCCCTTACACATGGCAAATTGTCTAAAACCGAGGATGGCATGCTGATGATAGTCCTCCCCAGGTATGCTTACATGGGCTTTGATATCAAAGGTGGAAGCTGCTTCGAGAGTGAAATCAACATACCCAAGATCAGAATTCACGTCAATTTTTGCACACTTTGGACTAAACCCATTCTTATACGCTACGATATTATAAGAAATATCAGGCTCCATTTCCAGAAAAATCTTATACGATCCAACAGGTCCCTTGAGAGAATCATCATTTGTTATGTTGATGCCTCTACAACAACTCTATCTTTTGGGTCATCAGCACCAGGGGCATATCTTTGGACGCTAACCAACACTCCACCTAATCCATTTGGCCCTACGGCATCATCAGTAACAGTTCCGCTTATAATAGAACAGTCTTTGGTATTAAAAACTTTAATCGTCGGCTTTAAAAGCCATTGCTCGCTACTGCCTGCCTTTACGATAGACCTTAGCACGTCGAAATCCAGAATCAATTCAGTCGTCTCGTTTTCATTGATGTTAAACCCATGAACTATTTTGATGCCGGTCTGAAGCCCGCCTGGAACTTTCAACTCATGATAGTAATCTGTTTCGCCGATATAAGTATCCAATTTGTCGATAACATAATTCGCATATGGATGCTCTTCGACTAAAATATTGATATCATCGTCGCCATTATCAGGATTCTCACCAATTATCAGCCTCATCTAGTCATCTAGGTATACTCGCCTGTTTCTAGCTCTGTTATTCCCAATGTTTCCCTCACACCATTTACAAGTTCTAATAAATTGTACGTTTTGTTTGGAAAAGCAACTAGTTGCCAATTGCCTCCTTTCTTATGAACCTGCACCTCATCTATTGTAACGTACACGGCCTTGTATTCATCAGTCGTAGTATC